>NZ_JBVHWM010000016.1:37967-65385 GCF_055564375.1 Streptomyces sp. NPDC029138 | reverse complement strand
ACCCCCCCCCCCCCCCCCCCACAACCCCCCCCCCCCCCCCCCCCCCCCCCCCCCCCCCCCCCCCCCCCCCCCCCCCCCCCCCCCCCCCCCCCCCGCTGCCGCTCACTCCATCCCGCCCGCCAGCCGCGCCTCCGCCGTCGCCAGGATCTCGGTGACCCGGAGGCCGAACGCGGCGTCGCAGGAGTGCGGCCGGCCCGTACGGGCCGCCCCCACCAGCGCGTCGGCCGCCCGGGCCAGCGCCGGGACCGCTCCCTCCGAACTCCCCGGCAGGACCGTCACGCCCGCCTCGCCGCGCAGTTCCACGTCGGCCCCGGCCGCCGCCGGCGGGGCGGTCAGGCTCAGCGTGAGGGTGCTCGACGCGCCGGTGGAGTGGTCGAGCACCAGGTGCACGGTGTCGGCCGGACCGTGCGCCGCCGCCACGACCTGCCGTACGTCGCCGAGGACCGGCAGCAGCACCGACAGGGCGTGCGGGCCGACGTCCCACAGCGCGCCCTTCTCCCGTCGCCACGGCGAGGCCGCGAACGGGCTGTCACTGGTGAACACCGCCCCCAGCCACTGCGCCCGCGCCGTGAACCAGCCCGCCACAGCCGCCTGTTCGTCGATCCAGGCCTCCGGCTCCTTCTGGAAACGCGTGGTGAAGAACACCACCGACGCCACCCCGGCCTTCTCCACCGCCTCCACGACGGCCCGCCCCTCGGCGACCGACACCGCCAGCGGCTTGTCCAGCAGCAGATGGCGGCCCGCCCGGGCCGCCCGCACCGCCAACTCGGCCTGCACCGACGGCGGCAGGGCCACCGCCACCGCGTCCACGTCGGCCAGCAGCGCGTCCACGTCGGCGTACGCCGTCACGTCGTACTGCTCCGCGAGCGCCGTGGCCGCCTCCGGCCGGCGCCCCCACACCCCGGCGAACTCCACGCCGGAGTGCCCGGCGAGGGCGGGGGCGTACGCCGCCTTGGCCCACGGGCCCGTTCCCAGCAGTCCGATGCGCATATCGCGTTCCTTTCTCCGAGCCGATCCCCGCACCCTCAAGATGCCGCACTCCGGTCGCCGCCCGCACACCTGCCGTCCGAATCGCCTCGCTCCGCGAGCCACTGGGCGATGGTGGCGGCGATCGGCTGACCGGTGTCCATCTCCACGAAGCCGAACTGGCCGGACTGGTTGCACTCCAGGAACCACCAGATCCCGTCGGCGTCCTCCGCGAAGTCGAAGGCGCCGTAGGCCAGTTCCGCACCCGTCATGTAGCGCAGCACGCCCTCGGCGACGCGTGGCGGCACGTCCGCGGGCAGCCAGGGGGAGACCGACGGGGCGAAGCGGACGTCCACGTCGTCCGGGTGGGCGTCCGGGTCGGCGGGCTTGCGCGCGGCCAGCAGGGTGTCGCCGACGACGGTGAGCCGGATGTCGGCCCGCTTGGCGATCCGCCGTTGCAGCAGGGTCGGGCCGAAGGCGACCGCCGTGAAGTCGGCGTCCGGCGCGACCCGGCTGGTCGGCACCGCCCGGGGCGGCTCCTGCGGATGCGCCCCGGAGACCGGCTTGACCACCAGGTCCGGGAAGCGTTCCGCGAACTCCCGCGCCGCCTGCGGGAACGTCGTGATGAGGGTGGCCGGCACCGCGAGGCCGCTGCGCTGGGCCAGATGCAGCTGCCAGGGCTTGTGCCGGGCCCGGCGCGCGGCGTCCGGATGGTTCATCCAGCGGGCGTCGGTGCAGCGCAGCATGCCGTACAGCGCCTGCGACGACTCCTCCGTCAGCCAGGCGGACGGCTGCGCGGCGCGGGCGGCCGGGTCGCCGGGCCTGCGCACCCAGACGGAGCGCAGGCCGTTCATGCTCACCAGGCGCCCGCCGACGGACAGATGTCCCCGGCAGGCGCCTCGCACGTACTCGCCCGACAGCGCCACCCCGTTGGTGAGATCGGCGGGGTCGAGCCGGACGACGGGCACGCCCGCCTCGCCCAGCCGGAGGACCACCATGTCCGCCGTCACGTCCTCTTCACTGGTCAGGATGAGCACGGTCATCTGTGAAGGCCCGCGGTTCAGTCGTCGAAGTGCGTCTTGGAACCGGCGGTCGAGGTCGTGGTTCCGAGTGCTCTGAGGGTCGCGTGGTCGGTGGCGGCGATCCGCCCGTCCGGGAGGACGTTCAACTGCAGTCCGGAGTCGTACGCGTACGGAGTGGTGACGTCCAACTGCACTGCGGGCCGCGCGTAGTTGAGCGTGAACGGTTGCATGGTCTCTCCCTGATTCGGCTTTCACGTCCTTATACGAGTCGAACGGGTGATTGGTTTCCTTACGCTGAGTGAGCACCCTTCGGAGGGGTTCCTTCCGGGGTCATCGCGCGAGCGCGTCCCGCGCCGCCGCCAGCGCCTGTTCGGCGTATCCCCGCCCGAACAGCACCGCGTGCACCAGCAGCGGGAAGAGCTGGTGCAGCCCCACCCGGTCCCGCCAGCCGTCGGCCAGGGGAGCCGCCCGCTGATAACCGGCGAGCACCCGGTCCAGCTGGGGACAGCCGAACAGCTGGAGCATCGCCAGGTCGGTCTCCCGGTGTCCGCCGTGCGCGGCCGGGTCGATCACCCGGACCTCGCCGTCGGCGCCCCACAGCACGTTCCCGCTCCACAGGTCGCCGTGCAGCCGGGCGGGCGGCTCGGCCGGACCCGCCAGCTCCGGCAGCCGCGCGCAGACCCGCTCGAACACGGCCGCCTCGCCCGGCTGAAGCGTGCCGCGGTCGACCGCGCCGCGTACATACGGCAGCACCCGGTGCTCCGCGTACCAGTGGGGCCAGTCGGTGCCCGGCGCGTTCCGCATGGGGGCGAGGCCGATGTAGGCGTCCTCGGGCCCGTCGGGCGGAGGTGCCCCGAAGTGCGGTGCGCCGGCCGCGTGCAGCGTGGCCAGGGCCTGGCCGAAACGCAGCGCAGCATCGGGGTCCGGGGAGCCGGTCGGCACCCGCTCGGTGACCATCCACCGCTCGTCGTGCCCGAGCACCGCCGGCACCCGGACCGCGTCCGCCGCGGCCAGCCAGCGCAGCCCCGCCACCTCGGCGCGCACCGCCCCCGGGGCGTCGCCACGTTTGACCATCACCGGTGTCCCGCCGTCCAGCAGCACTTCGACGGGCGAGCCCGACGACCGCCGGGCCCCGCTGACCGGGCGCCCCGTGAGCCGGGCCGCCACCTGTCCTGGATCCTCGTCTCGGTCGACCACGGCCCCAGCGTACGACCCGCAATCAAGGCCGCCCGCCGGGCACTTCAACCATTGATACGACTGTTTTCGGCCAAACCCAGGCGGTCACTACCCGTGCTGATCGGATTCCCGAGCGGCTGCCGGTGACCTGGTAGTCCGTACCACCCCGCCACCCGTACGACGTCCCCGGCCCGGCACCCGGGCGGGGGCGCCGGCGCCCGGAGCGCCCTCAGCGTCCGACGGGGTACGTCCCCCGGGTCAGCCCCACCGGATTCCCCGGCGGCAGCAGGCCCGACTCGACGACCGTGCGGGCCAGCGGCTCCAGCAGCGTGGCCAGCCGCCCGCTCCGGTCGGCACCCAGAACGGTCCACGGTCCCTCGGCCGCCGCGTCGGTGAGCGCCTCGGCCTCCGCGCGCAGGGCCGCCCCGGCCGGCGTGAGCGCGCCGTCCGCCGTGAGCCGGCCGTCCGCGCGCAGCCGGTCCACGGCCGCCGCCCACTCGTGCTCCGGCCACTTCCGGGTCTCGCGCAGGAAGGCCGCGTCGGACTCGCCGGCCGCCGCCTTGAGCACCATGGCCTCGACCGGTCCGAGCCCCAGGCCGACCAGCACCGCCACATGGGAGTCGCCCCGGTGCTCGCGCAGGGTCGTCAGGGCCTGCCACAGGCGGGCGGTGGGCCGGTCCGGCCGCTCCAGCGCCTGATTGGCGGCGCCGAGCACCCGGCCCGCGGTGTCCGCGCCCGCGGCGGCCTCCCAGGCGAGATCCGCCGCCTCGGCGAAAGCGGCGGAGCCGGCGGTGTCCGCCCCGAACAGACGGGTCATCGCCGCGTCCATCGCCTCCAGCCGGGCCGTCAGCACGTCCGCCGCAGCGGCGTACGACCAGGCGTCCGGCAGCGCTCGGGCCACCTGGGCCGGGTGGAAGACGTAGAAACAGCTCGTCACCACGGACGGGGACGCGGCGCCGAGCGGGGCGGCGCGCAGTGCGAAGTAGCCCATCCAGAACCCGCGCAGCCCGAGCCCGTCCGCGGCCCGGTGTGCCTCCGGTGCGAAGTACACGAGACTGTGCACCGGCTCGTACCGCTCCCACAGGGCCCGCGCCATTCCGTCCGCCACTGCTTCCTCCCACCGCGTCGGCCTCGACGTGCTGTCGGCACCAGCCTGCGTTATGACAGCGGTCATAACAAGAGGGTGGCCACGAGAGGAGAGTGGTCATGAGGGCTCACCGGGCGGGGACCCGGACCCTGCCGACCGCGTTGCCGAGCAGTTCCGTGAACCACACGGTCCCGCCGGGCCCGGCCGTCAGCCGCAGCGGCACCTTGTCGGCGCCGTCCGGCACCGGGAAGGTGGTGACGGCGCCGGTCGCGGTGATCCGGCCGACGCGGCCCGCCTGGTCGGCGTACCAGACCTGGCCGTCGGGACCGCGCGTGATGCCGCCGGGCAGGCTGTCCGGGCCGGGCAGCGGGAACCGGGTGACGTGCCCGGCGTAGTCGATCCGGACCACCGCCTGCCCGCCGGACGCGGTGAGCCACATGCCGCCCGGCCCGGCGACGATGCCGCCCGGGAAGCCGGAAGCCCCGCCGGGCAGCGGGAACTCGGCGAACCGTCCGGAGGGGGTGATCCGCCCGACCTTGCCGCCGCTCAGCTCCGTGAACCACAGGGCTCCGTCCTCGCCCGCCGCGATGGAGTGCGGAGAGGCGTCCGGGGTGGGCACCGGGTACTCGGTGATCCGGCCCGTGGTCGTGACGCGGCCGATCCGGTTCCCGGTCGCCTCGGTGAACCACAGCGACCGGTCCGGGCCGAGCGCGATCCCGGCCGGGCCGCTGTCGGCCGCCGGCAGCGGGAACTCGGTGAGCAGCCCGGAGGGGGTGACGCGGCCGATCCGCCCGGCGATGGTCTCGGTGAACCACAGGGCCCCGTCCGGCCCTTGGACGATCTCGGCCGGGCCCGTGTCCGGACCCGAGGTCGGGACGTCGGTGACCGTGCCGTCGGCCGCCATCCGCCCGATGCGTCCGGCGCCGTGCTCCGCGAACCACAGCGCGCCGTCGGGACCGGCGGTGATGCCGACGGGCTCGGCACCGGCCGTCGTGGTCACCGGATACTCCGTCACCGGCTCCGCCGCGGCGCGGGCGGGAGCGGCGACGGCGGCGACGGCGAGCAGGGCACCGGCGCACGCGGCGGCCGGCCGCCGGACCCGTGGCCCGTACCGGGTGTGCGCGGGCATGGGGTGCTCCTTCGGGGCCGTGCTTGCACAGGGAGGGGTAAGAGGGCCTTCCCCGCCTTCCCGGCCGTCGTACGACGCGATCACTCCGGCAGGCGTACGACCGCGTCGGCGATTGACCCGGACGAGGGGTCCCGGAGCCGGTGCGCTGGGGCAGACGGGTGGCGTGGTGACCCGGCTGGGCGGCTCGGATGGTGGGAGTCAGGGGCCTCACTGACGGTGGTTCATGTCGGGGCCGGGTCCATCCAGCTGATGAGGTATCCGCTGCCCGGTCACGGCGGAAGGACATCACTATGCGCTCTGCCCGCATGCTCCTGGCAACGGCGGCTGCCGCCGCCGCCCTATCCTTCGCCACCCCCGGCGCCGCGTTCGCCGTACAGGCCGAGCACGACGGCGGCGGCCGGGACGACTCCTCGTACAGCAAGGAGCAGGACAGCGACTCCGACCGGGACGAGGGATCCGACAGCGACCACGACAAGGACTACGGCAACAAGCGCGGCGGCGGCGGGGAACACGACGGGCCGCGCGGCGGAATGCACACGGGTGGCGGAGCGCTCGCCGCGGTGCGCAGCGAGGACTGGGGTTCGGGTGGCGACAGCCGGTTCGATCCTGAGAGCTACCGCGACAAGGACGACCAGGACAAGGGCGACAAGGGCGACAAGGGGGACCGCGGCGAGAAGGGTGAGAAGGGCGACAAGGGCGACAAGAGCGAGTGGGGTGACGACCACGACAAGCCGCGCGGTGGCATGCACACCGGCGGCGGCGCGCTCGCCACGCCCGGTGTCACCGCGGGCGGCCTCGCCGTACTCGCCGTAGGCGCCACCGGTGCCTACGCGCTGCGCCGCAAGAAGGCCGCCCAGCCGGCGTCCTGACGGGCCGTACGTCCCAGGGGTTGCGGACACCGCCGGCGCGCCCCGCGTCGGCGGCCCGCGCCCCCTGCGCCCGCCCCGGCGCCGTCTTCCCCGCCCTGATCCCCGTGCTGCCGTGCCCGAGTGAGGTGGTGTCCGATGGCAGCAGATCCCTCTTCCCCGACTCCGTCAGGACCGGCGGCGGACGAGCAGCGCGCCGGCTACGGCGGGCGGCTGACGCTGTGGGGTGTGGCGGCCGTCTTCCTCGCCGTCAGCGTGTTCGGCGGTCACCAGCAGCCGGACGCCCCGCCGCAGGCGCACCGGGCCTCGGGCACCGGCGCGCCGCCGGCGGCCGACTCGCGGCAGGCCGACGATTCGCTGCCCCGGTCCGCACCCACCCGGCTGCGCATCCCGAAGATCTCCGTGGACGCCCCCTTCACCTCTCTGGAACTCGGCGCCTCGGGCCAGTTGCAGCCGCCGCCCGCCGCCGACACCAATCTCGTCGGCTGGTACGCCGACGGTGTCTCGCCCGGCGAGCAGGGCACCGCGATCATCGCCGGACACGTCGACACGGTGACCTCCCCGGCCGTCTTCGCCAACCTCGACGAGCTGGAACCCGGCGACCGGTTCTCGGTGGAGCGGTCCGACGGACGCACGGCGGACTTCGTCGTGGACAGCGCCGAGACCTTCGCCAAGGACGACTTCCCGAGCGAACGGGTGTACGCGGACGCCTCGCGCCCCGAGGTCCGGCTCATCACCTGCGCCGGGGACTACGACCGGACGGTGCGGGACTACACCGACAACCTGGTCGTCTTCGCGCACCTGGTGTGAGCCGACGGGGTTCCGGCGTGAGCCGGGGCGCCGGTACGGCCGCGGTCCGGTCAGGCGGCGCTGTCCCCGAACGGGCCGTCCTCGGCGAACGCCAGCGCCGCGAACCGCTCGCCGATGCGGCGGTGGCCGGCGGTGTCCGGGTGGAGGCCGTCCGGCAGCGGCAGCTCGGCGAAGTCGGCCTCCCCGTACAGCTCGCGGCCGTCCAGGTGGTACAGGGCCGGGTCCTCGGCCGCCCGCTCGCGCACGATCCGGGCCAGCTCCTCCCGGACGACCTCCAGGGTGAGCTTCCCGGCCGCCCGCTCGGCCGGATCACCGGTGGCCCGGAACCGCAGGCGCCCCTCGCCGAGGGCGGACAGGTCCATGGCGGTGGGCCCGGGCGTGTCCTCGTGCAGCGGACACAGGACCGGCGAGACGACGAGCAGCGGGGTACCGGGGTGCCCCTCGCGGACGGTGTCGAGGAAGCCGTGCACGGCGGGGCCGAAGGCGCGCAGCCGCATCAGGTCGGTGTTGACCAGGTTGATGCCCAGCTTGACGCTGATCAGATCGGCGGGCGTGTCGCGCAGCGCCCGGGCGGTGAACGGGTCGAGCAGCGCGCTGCCGCCCAGCCCGAGGTTGATCAGCTCCACTCCGCCCAGGGACGCGGCGAGCGCCGGCCAGGTGGTGGTGGGGCTCGCCGCGTCCGAGCCGTGGCTGATCGAGCTGCCGTGGTGCAGCCACACCCGGCGGCCCCGGTCCGGTACGGGTTCGACGGGGGCGTCGGCGCGCAGCGCGACCAGCTCGGTCGTCTCGTTGTGCGGCAGCCAGATCTCCACGTCCTTGTCGGTGTCCGGGAGGCCCGTGAAGCGCACGGTGCCCACCGGGCCGGGCCGGTGCTCGGCGGAGCCGGTGCCCAGGTCGATGGTGAGGGTGTCGCCCTCGCCGACGGAGGCGCGGCCGGCCGGGCGTCCGTCGACGAGCAGGTCGTACACGCCGTCCGGGCGGGGCGGTGCGCCCGCGTAGACCCGCTTGGTCGGCAGGGTGTCCAGCTCGACCGTGGTGGCGCGGGTGCGGAGGGCCAGCCGTACGCCGGAGGGCTGGGACTCCGCCAGGGCCAGCTGCGGGTCGGCGCACTGGGCGCGGGCCCGGGCGGGCAGCCGGTGCGGCAGCAGGCCGCGCGCGGTGCGCTCCAGTTCGAGGGCACCGCGTATCAGGTCGGCGGTGAGGGGGATGGTGTGCATCGTGTCTGCCTGCGTTTCGAGGGGGATCGCCGTGGGGGAGCGGGGGTGGCTCAGGGCTGGGCGGGCCAGTTGCGCAGCAGGGAGTCGAGGGCGTCCAGGATGCGGGTCCAGGACTCCTGCGAGCCGGGCGCGCTGTGGCTGAAACCGCCGGCCGTCTCCAGGCTGACGTAGCCGTGGAAGACGCTGCCGAGGAGGCGGACCGCGTGGGTCTGGTCCGGCTCGGTCAGGTCGTAGCCGCGCAAGGTGGCCCGGGTCAGCTGCGCGATCCGCACTCCGGCGCTGCCGGCGGCCGTCTCGGCGTCCAGCGGGTGACGGGCCGCCGCGTAGCGGCCGGGGTGTGCGCGGGCGTAGTCGCGGTAGACGTTCGCGAAGGCGCCGAGGGCGTCCTTGCCGGAGCGGCCGGCCAGCGCTTCGGCCGCACGGTCGGCCAGCTCCGCGAGGGCGAGCAGCGCGATCCGCGTCTTGAGGTCCTGCGAGTTCTTCAGGTGCGAGTACAGGCTCGCGACCTTGACGTCGAACCGCCGGGCCAGCGCGGACACCGTCACCTGGTCGAAGCCGACCTCGTCGGCCAGCTCCGCGCCGGCCCGCACCAGGCGTTCGGTGGTCAGTCCCGCACGTGCCATCACTGTTTCTCCCGTCTGCTGGAAACCAGTGTGCGGTTTCCTAAAGGCTTTAGGCAAGCGGGATCAAGGCTTAGGCGGCTGAGCCGCCCGTGGACTCGCGGATCACCAGCGAGAACGGGCCGACGAACTCCTCCTGGACCGCCCGGGGCCCCTCGCGGCCCATCCGCGCGACCAGCAGGGCCACCGCCCGCTCGGCCATCAGGTCGTGGTCCGGATCGACCGTGGACAGCGAGGGCACCAGGAACGCGCTCTCGTCGACGTTGTCGAACCCGATCACCTTGACCTGCTCCGGCACCCGCACCCCCGCGTCCGCCAGACCGCGCAGCACGCCCATCGCCACGGTGTCCGTCACACAGAACACACCGTCGAAGTCCAGCCCCTCCGCCACCATCGCCCGCGCCCGCCGGGCCGCCGCGTCCATGGTGAGCGCCGGCAGGCTCTGCACCAGGCCCGGGTCCGTGGACAGGCCGGCGGCGGTCAGCGCCTGGCGGTAGCCGGAGTGCCGGAGGCTCGACACGTCGACCTCGCCGCGCAGTTCCCCGCAGACCACGGCCACGCGCCGGCAGCCCCGTTCGACCAGATGCCGGGTGGCGGCGGCGGAGGCCGCCACGTTGGGCATGGCGACATGGTCCACCGGACCGCCGAAGATCCGCTCGCCGAGGAGCACGACCGGGTGGTCCACCTCCAGGGCCTCGACGTCGGCCTGGCCCATGCCGACGCTGCTGAGGATGAGCCCGTCGTAGAGCCGGTTGCGGGACGAGGCCAGCGTCGCCAGCTCGTTCTCGCGGCGGGCGCCGGTCTGCTCGATGCTCACTCTCAGGCCGTGCCGGCCGGCCGCCGTGATCAGGGCGGCGGCCAGCCGGCCGTAGTAAGGGCGGTTCACCTCCGGGACCGCGAGACCGATGGTCCCGGTCCGGCCCTTGCGGAGGTTGCGGGCCGCCACGTTGACCCGGTAGTCGAGCCGGGCCATCGCCTCCAGGACGCGGGCGCGGGTGGCGGGCCGCACATGCGGGCGGTCGTTGATGACGTTGGAGACCGTCATCGCCGACGCGCCGGCCGCCTTCGCCACGTCCTGGATCGTCGCCACGCTCACTCCCGCCCGTCGTCCTCCGCGAGACGATAGAGGGCGGTGCCGTGGGCGGGCAGGCGGACGGTGAGGTGCCGGCCGTCGTGCGGGGCGTCGGCGCGGGTCCACAGCTCGCGGACCCGGTCGGCGGGGCGGGCGCCGATCGAGCCGAGCGGAACCTCGTACCGGCGTAGTGCACCGAGAGGCCCTGGTATTAGGGGTGCGCGGGGTGGCCGCGCAGCCGAAGCAGTTGATCTGCCGCATCAGCGTCTCGGTCCACCTGTAGTCCTCGTCGGAGGCGCCCGAGGCGATCCGGTACAGCTTGTTGTCACCGTGGTCCCGGCAGTACGTGCCGTACTGCCGGGCCAGATCGGCGAAGTACTCGGCGCGCATGTTGCCGCCGCAGCCCCAGGTCTCGTTGCCGAGGCCCCAGAACCGCACCCGCCACGGCTCCTCACGGCCGTTGGCCCGGCGCAGCCGCACCATGGGGCTGTCGCCGTCCCGGGTGAGGTACTCCACCCACTCGCCCATCTCCCGGACGGTGCCGCTGCCCACGTTCCCGCTGATGTACGGGTTCGCGCCGAGCAGTTCGCACAGGGCCATGAACTCGTGGCTGCCGAAGTGGTTGTTCTCCTCCACGTTCCCCCAGTGGGTGTTGACCATCCGGGGCCGCTGCTCGCGCGGTCCGATGCCGTCCCGCCAGTGGTACACGTCGGCGAAACAGCCGCCCGGTCAGCGAAGGTTGGGGATGTCCAGGGCGCGCAGGGCCGCGACGACGTCCAGCCGGATGCCGCCCTCGTTCGGGACCGGGGAGTCCTCGCCGACCCAGAACCCGCCGTAGACGCACCGCCCGAGATGCTCGGCGAAGTGCCCGTACAGATGGCGGCTGATCGTCGGTCCCTCGATGTCGAGGTTGATGATCGCGGTGGCGACGGACACGCGGGGACTCTGATCCGAGATCCTTTGTATCGATAAAAGCTCCGGGGCAAGCTCGCACCGGGGTGCCGGGGCGTCAAGAGAGCGGACATCGGGCGCCCGGTCCTCCGGCAGTGCCGAACACCCACTTTTTTGTAGGTACTTGGCAGCCCCGCCCCGGCCGGGAGAGGCTGTTTCCCGAGGTCAGGGGCTGCCGGAGAAGAGACGGGAGATGACAGCGGCAGCGCGCCCCAGGACGTCGTGGCGCGCCTCAGGACGCCGCTCCGTGCTCGCGGAGCCGCTCCAGCCGGCGGTGGCCCCACTCGGACACGGGGGCCAGTGCCTCGGCGAGATCACGGCCGAACCCGGTCAGCGAGTACACGGTCTTCGGCGGCAGCACGTCGTGCACCTCCCGGTGCACCAGGCCGTCCTCCGCCATCTCGCGCAGCGCCTGGGTCAGGACCTTCTCACTCAGCCCGGGCAGCCGGCGGCGCAGTTCGCCGGGCCGCTGCGGGCCGGACTCCAGCAGCCACAGCAGCGACGTCTTCCACTTGCCGTCGATCACGGCGATCGCGGCGGTCACTCCGCAGACGTTCGGGTCCTGGGCGCGGCTGCGGGTCATCGGCGTCCTCTTCGGTTCCGGTCGCGTTCTTGTTCTTCCTTACCGACTACGGGAGTTGCAACATGTTCACATCTTCGGATCTTCCTGCCGTCACGGTGATCGGCCTCGGCTCGATGGGCCGCGCGCTGGCGGGCGCGTTCCTGACGGCCGGCGTGGCGACCACGGTCTGGAACCGCACACCGGGCAAGGACCGGGAGCTGGCCGGACGCGGGGCGAGCGCTGCCGGGTCGGTCGAAGAGGCCGTTTCCGCCTCGGAGTTGACCGTCGTCTGTGTGGTGAACCATGACGCCTCCGACGCGATCCTGCGCCGTGCCGACGTCACCCGCGCGCTCAAGGGCCGTACCGTCGTGAACCTGACCGCCGACACCCCGGAGCGTGCCCGGGACACGGGGGAGTGGGCGGCGGCCCACGGCATCGGCTACCTGGACGGCGCGATCATGACGCCGGCGCCGAGCATCGGCACCCCGGAGGCCGTCTTCCTGCACAGCGGCCCGCGCGACCTGTACGAGCGGCACCGGCCGGTGCTGGAGGTGCTCGGCGGGACGCACACCCACCTGGGCGAGGAGGTCGGGCGCGCCGCCACCTACGACATCGCGCTGCTCGACATCTTCTGGACCGCGATGGCGGGGTACGCGCACGCCGTGGCGATCGCCCGCGCGGAGGGCGTCACCGCCCGGGAACTGGCCCCCTTCGCCCAGGGCATCGGGGCCATCCTGCCGCCGCTGTTCGAGAGGTTCGCGCAGGACGCCGACAACGGCACCTACACCGGCGAGATCAACCCCATCACCTCGGCCGCCTCCACCATGGCCCACGTCGTCGACGTCTCCGAGTCCCACGGCATCGACGCGGGCGTGATGCGGGCCGTGGAGGGCCTGGCCCGCCGCGTCATCGGCCTCGGCCACGGCACGGACGGGTTCATGCGGGTGACGGAGGTACTGGGTCGCCACTGAGCGACCGCAGTGGCGCATGCGCGGAACCGGCCCGCGCCGCACCAGTGGAACCGGGCCGCGCAGCAGGGCCCGGTCGGGGGTGCGGGTGGCGCTGCGGCACCAGTCGCTCACTGTGTCGCCGGCGCGAGGGTGCGGGTCGTGTGGGTGGCGTCGTGGTAGCGGTCGCTCACTGTGCCGCCCGCATCGGCGAAGCGGGGGTCGGGCGGCGTCGTGGCGCCAGTCGCTCAGCGTGCCGCCCGGGCGGGCGAAGCGCCGGGCGGCGGTGCGCTCGGTGGATTCCTCGGCCGGGCGGCGTCGGCACGGGTGCCGATCAGCACCAGGTCCGGGCGGGCGATCGTGGCGACCAGGGCGTGGGCCTCGGCGACACCGAGGGCGGCCGTCACGGCCCGGCGCACCCGCCCCCCAGCTGCTCGTGCAGCGCGGGAGGGCGAGCGGCAGACCGGCGGCGACGGTCGGACCGGCACCGCGCCGGAGGAACCGCTGTCGGACCGGATCAGCCGTCGGCTCCGCCGTGGCCGTCGGGGCTCGCGGACTACGCAACCCGTCCAGCGCATGCAGGGCATCGTGGGGCGACCGGGTCCGCAGGCGTCGGCCGGCGGAGGAGCGAGCGCCTGGTGGGTCGGGGCCGTGCACGGGAGGCGTGGGGCGCTTCGGTGGGTGTGGAGTGCGCCGTGCCCGGGGGGCTCCGTCGGCAGGCGTCCGGATGCCGGCGGACCTGCGACTTGTGTCCGGGGAGGCACAATGGAACGCTTCGGTCCGCCGGGCGCGAGCACGGTCGGCGGACGCTGTGGCAGCGGGACCACGCGGGGCGCGGCCGGCCGTGGGCGCGCGTGAGAGTACCGGGCGCCGGGATGGACGGGGAGTGGAGCGATGGAGCTGGAGCTGCGGCATCTGCGGGTGCTGTGCGCCGTCGCCGACGCGGGCAGCGTGGGCCGCGCCGCCGCACAGCTGGGCTACTCGCAGCCGGCCGTGAGCACCCAGCTCCGGCGCATCGAGCGCCATCTGGGCGAGCCGCTCTTCGAGCGCGGGCCGAGCGGGGTCCGGCCGACCCGCTACGGCGCCGAGGTCGTCGAACAGGCCCGGGACGTCCTCGCGCGAGCCGCCGCGATCGGGCACCGCCCGCCCTCGGGCCTCCCCCGCCGCACCCTGCGCGTGGCCGCGACGAACTCGCCCATGCTGTCCGGCACGGTCTCCCGGGTCCGCGCGCGGCTGCCGGAACTGACCCTCTCGGTCACCAGCGTCTACGCGTCCTCGCGGATCGTGGAGCTGCTGGAGGAGGGCGCGGTGGACGCCGCCATCGCCGCCGACTACCCGGGCATGGAACTGCGGCACTCGACCGCCGTACGCCACCGGGGCATCGTCACCGAGCCCACCTTCGTCGCCCTGCCCGCCCGGCACCGGCTCCGGCAGAGCGCCCAGGTGCAGCTCGCCGACCTCGCCGAGGACGCCTGGTTCGTGACCCCGGACGACGGCGCCGGCTGGCCGGGGGTGTTCCACGACGCCTGTGCCGCGGCCGGCTTCGCGCCGGTGACCGTCCACGAGTGGCTCGGCGACCAGACCCAGTTGCAGAGCATGATCGCCGACGGTCTCGGGGTGTCCCTGGTGCAGCCGACGCTGCGGCCGATCCCGCACGTCATCGTCAAGCCGCTGGTGGGCTCCCCGCTGTGGTGCCGCTATGTGCTGGCCTGGCGGCCGGACACCGTCACCGACGACGTCGTGGAGACGGTGTTCCGGTCCGCCACGGACGCGTACCGCGATCTCGTCGCGCAGGCCCCGCACCTGCGTACCTGGGCCTCGCGCACGTGGAGCGTCGCCGGGGCGTAGCGGCAGGTCACGGGTGCGCCGCGATGTTATGAGCGGTCAGTGCCATGTGCTATGTCACACGCCATTGTTGGCGCGGCGGTGCGCTGAGACAGTGCCTCACACGCCTCAACACCCCACAGAGGCACATCCCTTCGTGGAGGAATCCCGATGCGCTATCGCTTCGCGCTGCCCGGACGCGTGCCGAGAGGCACGGCCGGCCGCATCGCCGGCGCCGCCGCCGTCTGCGTCACCCTGGCCGGCCTGCTGTCCACCCCGGCACTGGCCGCACCCCGGCCGCACACCGCACCCCGGCCGTACACCGCGCCCCGGCCGTACACCGCGCCCCGGCCGTACACCGCACCCCGGCCGTACACCGCACCCCGGCCGTACACCGCGCCCCGGCCGCACACCGCACCCCGGCCGTACACCGCCCAGGCCACGGCACCCCGCGCGCACCTCTCCGCGCCGTCGCCCGCCGCCGCGTCCACCGCCGCGACCGAGCGTCCGGCGACCCAGGCCCACCGGTTCCGGCCGGTCCAACTCCCGCCGCAGCGCCCCACGTCCACCAGGCATGCCGGACCGCGCCCGGCGAAGGCGGCCTCCTGCACCCCGGCCGACTTCGGCAGCCGTACCGGCTACGCCCTCGTCTCCTACGTCAGGGCCGCGACCCCGGACTGCGTCAACACCCTCTTCTCGGTCACCGGCACGGACGCGCGCGACATCTTCCGCCAGGCCCAGATGCTGCCCGTGGCGAACGCGTTCACCCGCGCCGCCGGGCAGTACCGGGGCGACAACTCCGGCGGCCTGCTGCAACTGGTCCTCTTCCTGCGTGCCGGCTACTACGTGCAGTTCAACCACCCCGGGGACGTCGGCGCGTACACCTCCCGCCTCACCACCGCCGTCACCAGCGGCATGGACGCCTTCTTCGCCCGCCCCCACTCCCGTGACGTCACGGCGGCCAACGGCGACATCCTCGGCGAGACCGTCATCCTCACCGACAGCGCCGACCAGCAGGGCCGTTACCTCTCCGTCTACCGGCGGCTGCTGAACGACTACGACGGCTCCTACGACTCCGTCGACAGCATGATCAGGGCCGTCAACGACGTCTACACACCGCTGTGGCGCGGCAACTGGAACCCGCGGTACGTGCGGGCCGTAGAGGACGACCCGCGCATCACCGACACCCTGTACGACTTCGCGCTGGCCAACACCGACCAGCTCGGCACGGACCTCGCCTTCCTGGACTCCAACGCCGGCATGAACCTGGCCCGTTACACCGAGCACCCCGAACTGCGGGACGTACGTCCGTTGACCAAGGACCTGCTGGACCGGACGGAGATCACCGGCCCGACGGCCGCGCTCTGGGTGGCCGTGGCCACTCAGGCGAACGCCTACGACACGGCCGACTGCGCCTACTACGACGTCTGCGACCTGCCGGAAAAGCTCGACAGGGCCGTCCTGCCCGCCACGCGGCACTGCGACGCGAACGTCACCGTCCGCGCCCAGGCGCTCACCACCGCCGACCTCGACGCCGCCTGCGCCAGTGTGCTCCGCCAGGACGCCTACTTCCGCTCGGTCGTGAAGGCCGACGGCGCGATACCCGGCCAGTACGCCTCCACCGTCCAGCTCGTGGTGTTCGCGAGCCGCGCCGACTATCGGACGTACGCCGGCGCGATGTACGGCATCAGCACCGACAACGGCGGCATGACGCTGGGCGGCGACCCGTCGGACCCGGCCAACAAGCCGATGTCGGTCATGTACCAGAAGAACTACGACGACGGTTTCCCGGCCCGCATCTGGAACCTCAACCACGAGTACACGCACTTCCTGGACGCCCGCGACGACATGAAGGGCGACTTCACCCGGCAGATCTCCGTGCCGGACGTGTGGTGGATCGAGGGCATCGCCGAGTACGTCTCCTACGGCTACCGAGGCCTCGCGGACGACCAGGCGGTCCAGGAGGCCGGCAAGCACACGTACAAGCTGAGCACCCTGTTCGAGAACACGTACGACAACAGCGACGTGACCCGCACCTACCCGTGGGGCTACCTCGCCCTGCGCTACATGGTCGAGCGGCATCCCGACGACATCCAGCGCATGCTCGCCCGCTTCCGCGCCGGTGACTACGCCGGCGGATACGCCGTCTACCGCGACGGCATCGGCACCCGCTACGACGCCGACTTCGACCAGTGGCTCACGGCGTGTGCCACGGGCGGGTGCACCCGGCCGGCCTCGGCCTGACCGCGCCCGCCCAGCAGAACGGCCGCCGACCGGAAACCCCGGTCGGCGGCCGTACGCGTACTCGGGGCCCCGGTGATCAGACCGCCGTCGCCGGGTACGTCGGGTACTCCACGCCCGACACGTGCTGGACGACGCGGACGACCTGGCAGGAGTAGCCGAACTCGTTGTCGTACCAGAGGTAGAGGATCGCGTTGTCCCCGTCGACCTTCAGGGCGCCGGCGTCCACGATCGAGGCGTGGCGCGAGCCGATGAAGTCGCTGGAGACCGCGTCGGGCGCCGTGATGAAGTCGATCTGGCGCTTCAGCGGCGAGGTCAGCGAGACCTCGCGCAGGTAGTCGTGGACCTCCTCGCGGGTCGTCTCGCGGGCCAGCTGGAGGTTGAGGATCGCGATCGACACGTCCGGCACCGGGACGCGGATCGAGCTGCCGCTGATCTTCGCCTTGAGGTCGGGCAGCGCCTTGGCGACGGCGGAGGCGGCACCGGTCTCGGTGATGACCATGTTGAGCGGCGCGGAGCGGCCCCGGCGCTCGGACTTGTGGTAGTTGTCCAGCAGGTTCTGGTCGTTGGTGAACGAGTGGACGGTCTCCACATGGCCGCGCAGCACACCGTACTCGTCGTCCATGGCCTTCAGGGGCGGGACGATCGCGTTGGTGGTGCAGGAGGCGCAGGACAGGATCTGCTCGTCCGGCTTGATGGTGTCGTGGTTGACGCCGTGCACGATGTTCGGGACGTCGCCCTTGCCCGGCGCGGTCAGCACGACCTTCTCGATGCCGGGGCGCAGGTGCTTGGACAGGCCCTCGCGGTCGCGCCACTTGCCGGTGTTGTCGATGAGGATGGCGTCCCGGATGCCGTACTCGGTGTAGTCCACGTGCGACGGGTCGTCGGCGTAGATCACCTTGACGGCGTTGCCGTTGGCGACGATCGTGCTGCTGTCCTCGTCCACGGTGATCGTGCCCTGGAACTGGCCGTGGATGGAGTCGCGGCGCAGCAGCGAGGCGCGCTTGACGATGTCCTGTGCGCCGCCGCCGCGCACCACGATGGCGCGCAGCCTGAGGCCGTTGCCGGAGCCGGCCTTCTCGATCAGCAGGCGGGCGACGAGCCGGCCGATGCGGCCGAAGCCGTACAGGACGACGTCGCGCGGCTCGCGGCGCTCGATCTTGTTGGCGCCGGTGGCGCCGGCGACCGCCTCGGCGGTGAACTCCGCCACGCTCAGGCCCCGGTCGTCGGCCTTGTACGTGGTGGCCAGCATGCCGAGGTCGATCTGCGACGGCCCGAGGTCGAGGGCGGTCAGGGCCTGGAGGAACGGCATCGTCTCGGTGACCGACAGCTCGGCGCCGGCGATCTGCCGGGCGAAACGGTGGGTCTTCAGGATGCTGACCACCGACTTGTTCACCAGGGAGCGGCTGTGCAGCAGGACGGTCACGTCCCGCTCGCGGTGCAGCTTCCCGATGAGCGGGATCATCGACTCCGCGATCTCCTCGCGGATCTTCCAGTTGGTGAACGAGTCGTCGTTGACAGTCACAGATCCATCTTTCGAGCTAGGCAGCGCTCATATGATAACCACACCCTTCGTGGGCCCCCTTGGAGGGGGTGAGCGACGCCGGTGACGCGTCCGGACGCGTGAATGCAGGGGGAAGTGCGGGAGAAACCCGGGTCGCGCATTGCACCTCCCCAGCGGCGTGCCCAAGGTCGACGCCGTGAGCACCTCCTCCGTCCCCCGGCCCGAGCCGACGGCCCCCTCCGGACCGCTGCGCCGCCCCCGGCTGCCCCGGCCGGCCGGGCCCGGCCGGCCGCAGGGCCTGCTGCCGGCGCTCGCCCTGTTCGCGGCCGTCCGGCTCGCCGGGCTGCTCATGGTGATCCTCACGAACGAACTCCGAGGACATCCACTGGTCAGGAACCTGGCCCACTCGTGGGACTCCCGCTGGTACCTCCACATCGCCACCCACGGCTACGGCCACCTCGTCTGGATCAGCCCGCAGGGCGCCGTCCAGACCGACTGGGCGTTCTTTCCCCTCTATCCGGCGCTCATCCGGGCGCTGACCACCGCTCCGCCCCTCACCCCGGGCCGGTCCGCCCTGCTCATCGCCTGGACGGCCGCGGGCGTGGCCGCGTACGGCATCTACCTCGTCGGCCACCACCTGTACGGCCGGGGCGTCGCCACCACACTGGTCGCCCTGTGGGCCGCCCTGCCGCACGCCGTCGAACTGACCATCGCCTACACCGAGTCGCTGTTCGCCGCACTCGCCGCGTGGGCGCTGTACTGCGTGCTCAGAGGCCGCTGGCTGTGGGCCGGAGTCCTGGCCGCGCTGGCGGGCCTGGCGCGGCCCAGCGGATTCGCGGTGGCGGTGGCCGTCGCCCTCGCCGCCGGGTACCAGGCGCTACGGCAGCGCGGCCGGGCCCCGGCGCGGCTGTGGGCCGGGGCGCTCCTGGCACCCCTGGGCTGGCTGGGCTATGTGCTGTGGGTGGGGAGCCGTACGGGCGACCTCCTCGGCGGCTACTTCACCGTCCAGCGCGCCTGGGACTCCCGCTTCGACTTCGGCGCCGGCTCGGTGCGCTTCCTCAAGGCCCTGTTCCTGTACGGCGGAGGCGTCGTCTACCCGGCGGCCCTCCTGATCGTCACGACGGGCGTCCTGCTGTTCACCCTGCTCTGCCTGGACCGCCCCCCGCTCGCCCTCGTGGTCTTCTCCGGCGTCCTGGTGCTGCTCGTGGTCGGCGGCTCGGGCTCCTTCTCCTCCAAGCCGCGGTTCCTGCTGCCGGCCTTCCCGCTGCTCGTCCCGATGGCACGCGCCCTCGCCCGCACCTGGTGGCTGCGCCCGCCCGCGGCGGTGGTCGTCTACGGCGCCCTCACCCTCGTCTCCCTGCTGTTCGGCGCCTATGTGACGGCGGTGGCCCACTCCCCGCTGTGAGCCACCGCCGGGATCACGCGAGCTGTTCCCGCCGGCGCCCGGCGCGGTGGCCGACCGGGCCCGCGAGCGCCATCAGCAGCGCGCTGACCCACACCGGGGAGCGAGGGCCGAGCCCGCCGTCGAGCGCGGCACCGCCCAGGACCGGACCGAGCGCCGCGCCCACGTTCAGCGCCGACGTCGCGAACGCGCCCCCGAGGGACGGCGCGTCCGCCGCCTCGTACAGCACCCGTGTGATCAGCGCCGAGCCGACCCCGAAGGCCAACAGTCCCAGGACCGGCACCAGGGCGACGGCCACGACCGGCTGCCCGGCGACCAGGGCCAGTACGGTCCACCCGGCGAACAGCGCTGCCCCGGCGGCCGGCAGCACCGACTGGGCTCTCCGGGCCGAGCGGTCCGACAGCCGGCCCGCCACCGTCACCCCGGCGAACGCACCCGCGCCGAACAACGCCAGTACGGCCGGCACCCACCCGGCTCCCAGTCCGCACACCTCCGTGACGAGCGGCGCCAGATAGGTGAACGTACAGAAGGTGGCGCCGTTCACGAGCGCGGCGAGGCAGAGCACCGACAGCAGCCGGGGGCGGCGCAGCGCCCGCACCTCCGTACGGACGCTTCTGTCCGGCCCCTCGGCATCCGCCTGGCCGGGCGGCACCGACCGGGCGATCGCGACCAGCGCCGGCGCGGACACCAGGGCCACCGCCCAGAACGCCGAGCGCCAGCCGAGCAGTTGACCCAGGGCGGCACCGGCGGGCACCCCCACCACACAGGCGAGCGTGGTGCCACCGAGCAGGACGGCGGTGGCCCGGCCCTTGGCATCCGGTGCGACCATGCCGGTCGCCGCCGCCAGGCCTACGGCCAGGAAACCGGCGTTGGTCAGCGCCGCGAGCACCCGGGTCGCCAGCAGCACGGAGAAGTCGGAGGTGAGCGCACCGACGACATGGACGGCCAGGAACACGCCGAGGAACGCCAGCAGCGACCGCCGCCACGGCCGCCGCCGGCCGAGCAACGCAGTCAGGGGCGCGCCAACGATCATGCCGACGGCGAAGGCGGACGTGAGCGTGCCCGCCGTGGGGATGGAGACCTTGAGGTCGCGGGCGATGTCCGGCACCAGGCCGGCCAGCATGAACTCGGACGTGCCCTGGGCGAAGACGGCCAGACCGAGGAGATGGAGAGCGAAAGGCATGAAGACTCCACACACCGTGTCGCGGACGGAGGACGAGCACGCAAGGGCGTGCGGTCCCGGCCGGCGCCGCCATGCCGCACGGAGGGGTGCGGCGTCACACGCATCACATGAAGGGGGGACGCGTGTGGAGGAAGGGTGCGTGCCGGTCCGGAACCCGGAGGACGACAGCCCGGTGGTGGCGTGAACGCGGAGAAAGCCGACGCGGAGCGCGGAGAAGCCCGACGCGGATTGCGGAGAAACCGACACCTAGCGCGGAGAAGCCCGACGCGGAGCGCGGAGACGTCGACGCGAGGAAAGCCACCGGGCGGCCGGTGGCTACCGTCTGGATGCCTCGGGGCTGGACACGTCCGGCACGCTAACGTGCCGACACGGGCGCACGCCACCCGGTTTTCCGCGCCCCGCGCGGGACGATGGACGCCGGCCGTCCGCCGGGAGTGGATGCGGCGCCGGCCGTGATGCCATGATCAGCCGGAGTACGACGGGGGAGGTACCGCCGATGAGGCTGCACACGCACGAGTGGGGGACCGGCGACCGGATCGCCGTCCTCGTGCACGGAATCATGTCCGACCACCGCACCTGGCACCGGGTCGCACCGGTCCTCGCCGGCAAGGGATACCGGGTCATCGGCGTGGACCTGCGCGGGCACGGCGCGAGCGGCCGGGGCGAGTACAGCCCCGAGACCTGGGCGGGCGATCTGATCGAAACCCTCCCCGAGCGGCCGGACCTGGCGATCGGTCACTCGCTCGGGGCGATGGCCCTGGCCGGTGCCGTCGAACGGCTGCTGCCCGCCCGGGCCGTCTACTGCGACCCCGCCTGGGACATACGCCGGAAACTGGTCGAGGCGTCCGCCTACTTCGCCGCCTTCAAGTCCGCGAACCGGGCGATGATCAAGAGTCTCAACCCGCGCTGGGACGAAGCCGACGTGGACGTGGAACTGGCCACGCTCGCCGCCTGGGACCCCGCCACGGCCCGCGTCCTGCCGGGCATCCTCGCGGCCAGCCGGACACCGGCGCGCCCGGTGGTGCCCTCTCTGGTGGTGCTGGCCGGCGCCGGCGAACTCGTACGGCCCGGCCTGGACGAGGAGTTGGTGCGGCGGGGCTTCGAGGTCCGCACGGTCGAAGGGGCCGGGCACTGCGTCTACCGGGACGACTTCGACGGCTTCATGGGCGCGCTGGACGGCTGGATCTGAGGGGGGCTCGAGCCCCCCCGGACCCTGACGGGACGGTCAGCGCGGGTTGAAGACCACGCTGGCGAAGCGGGCGTTGCCGGGCGCCGACCGGCCGGGGGCGAGCCGCAGCGCCGACCCCTTGCACTTCTTCCGTGTGTAGACGACGAGCGGCTTCTTCGTCCCGTTGCGGGCGCCGCGCGCCTCCTGAGCCATGTCGAGGCACTTGTCGTCCGGCGGGTTGTCGATGGCGTACGCCTTGCCCTGGGGCCCGACCCACACGAACGTGCCGTCGGCGGCGAGCGCGGAGACCGAGGTGGTCAGGGCGAGGGCGAGACCGCCGAGTACGACGGCGAGCGGACGGCACAGACGCATGGGCGTGTCCTTCGTGAGCGGGGGACGGGGAAGGGCGGACCGAGGGACCGCAGCCGTAATCTCCCACTCCCGCCCGGCCGGGCCCCGGAGCCGACACGGGCACGTCCGCCGTCCGGGGGACGAGGACGGGACACGGGACGACCGCCCCGCTGTCCGCTGTCCGCTGTGCGAAGCCCGCGAATCGGGGTAGACGGGGGGACGCCCGAGGAAAGGACCGTCTCATGACGACCTACGTGATCAGCGTCCCCGGCACCTTCACCACCGGGATCGAGGCAGACACCCGCACCCGGCTGGCGCGGGCGCTCCGGCCCGCCGATCCGCACGGCACACACATGGGCAGCGCCGAGGATCTGGACGTGCTCAGCGTCAACGAGGACAACACCTTCACCCTCCGCCTGACCGTGGAGGCGGACACCGGCCGGCACGCCGAGGAGGAGGCCCGCAGGCTCGCGGACTCAGCGCTCCAGGAGGCGGGACTGGACGAGCGGACCGTACCGCTCGGGCCCGCGGTGATCACCGGCATCGACTCCGAGGTCCGCTGACCGCGAGCACGACCGGGACACCGGGCAGGCCGGGTGCGGGCCAGGACCGGCCGTCCCTGAGGCACGATCTTCCTGTTTAGGTAAAATCTAGACGTTTGCCGAAAATTCAGGCGACCGGCCCGCCGAGGGTCACCCGCCCCGCCGGAAGTGATCGATGCCCCGCAAGCGCACCACGGACGAAGGCGACGAGCTGCTGGCCAGACTCGGTTCGCTCACCGCCCAGGCGCGCCGGCGCGCGGAGCTGCAACGCACCCAGGTCGAGCTGGCCATCGCCCTGCAACGCGGCATGCTCCCCCGGGACCTGCCGACCGCCCCCGGCCTCCATCTGGCGGTGCGGTACACGCCCGCCAACCTCGGTCTCAACGTGGGCGGCGACTGGTACGACGCCTTCGCCATGCCCGACGGCCGGATCGGGCTGTCCATCGGCGACGTGCAGGGCCACAACATCGAGGCCGCGGCCTTCATGGGGCAGGTCAGGGCCGGACTGCGGGCGCTCGCCTCGGTCACCGGCGATCCCGGGGAACTGCTGGCCCGCACCAACGACCTGCTGCTCTCCCTGGGCAGTGATCTCTTCGCCACCTGCACCTTCATGCGGCTCGATCCGGCCACCGGGGTGCTGGAGAGCGCCCGGGCCGGGCACATCCCCTTCGTGTGGGCCACGCCGGACGGGAAGTCCGGCGTCGTCGACGACGAGGGCGGACCGCCGCTCGGCATCGAACGGGGCATCGAGTTCCCGGTGACCCGGCACCGGCTCACCACCGGCGGAGTCTTCGTCCTGCTCACCGACGGTGTCGTGGAGGGGCCGTCGCTGAACATCGAGGACGGCCTCGACCAGGTGGTACGCCTCGCCGGCATCGCCGCCGTCGCCGGCCTGGAGGCCCGCGCGCTCGCCGCGGCCGTGATCAAGGGCGCCGAGAGCGTCGGACACGAGGACGACGCCGCCGTCCTGGTCGTGGGCCTGGACGGCCCAGCCGCCCCGGCCTGAGCGGTCCCGTGCCCGGGGCCTCAGTGGTTTTGCACCGGATCCTGAGCGGTCCTGAGCCGGGGACCTGGGCGGCGCCGTGCCCGGGTCCTGAGCGGCCCGTGCCGGGACCTGGGCGGTCCCGCACCGCGGCCGGATCGGCCCTGAGCCGGGGACATGAGCGGCCCATGCCCGGGACCTGAGCAGCCCGTGCCCGGGACCTGGCGGTTCTGAGCCGGGGACCTGAGCGGCGCCGTGCCCGGGACCTGAGCGGCCCGTGTCCGGGACCTGGGCGGTCCCGCACCGCGGCCGGATCGGCCCTGAGCCGCGGCCGGATCGGCCCTGAGCCGGGGACATGAGCGGCCCATGCCCGGGACCTGAGCAGCCCGTGCCCGGGACCTGGGCGGTTCTGAGCCGGGGACCTGGGCGGTCCCGTACCGGCGTCGGGTTCAGCCGTAGGGCCGGACCGTGGTCCGCCTCGCCTCGCCGACCGGCGGCCATCGGTGTGAGATTGCTGCTGTGGTGGGTATCGAGGAGCTGCGCCGACCGGGCGGCCGTGCCGTCCAGCTGCTGGCCGTCGCCGCCTGCTACTACGCGGCGGCCCGGCTCGGCCTGTTGCGCCAGCTGACCGTCGAGGGCGCCGTCGTCACCCCCATCTGGCCGCCGACCGGCGTCGCCGTCGCCGCGCTGCTCATCCTCGGCCTGCGCTGCTGGCCCGGCATCACACTCGGCGCCTTCTTCTCCGTCCTGTCCCTCACCACACCCGGACCCGACGTGACCGGCATCCTCTTCGGGAACACCGCCGCCCCCGTGTGCGCGGCGCTGCTGCTGCGCCGGGCCGGCTTCCGCACCGACCTCAGCCGGCTGCGCGACGGCCTCGCCCTGGTGTTCCTGGCCGCGCTGGGCGCCATGCTGATCAGCGCGACCGTCGGCGTCGGCATCCTCGTCCTCACCGGCAGCGTGCCCCCGCACAGCTTCTGGCCCGTCTGGCTCGCCTGGTGGGTGGGCGACGCGATGGGCGTCCTGCTGGTCACCCCGCTCCTGCTGTTGCTGTGCGGCGCCCGCAGGCCGCTGCCCCTGGGCCGCTGGAAGGAGGCGACAGCGCTGGCCGTCGTCGCGTGCGCGCTCGTACCGCTGGCCGTCCACAGCTCGCTCAGCCTGCTCTTCCTCGTCGCCCCGCTCATCATCTGGGCGGCCCTGCGGTTCCAGCTGGTGGGCAGTGTGCTCTGCGCGCTGCTGACCTCCGTGGTGGCCACCGTCGCCGCCACGGACGGCGTCGGCGCGTTCACCGGGCTGAGCCGGATCGAGGTCATGGTGAAGCTCCAGGCGTTCAACGGCGCCATGGCCCTGACCGCGCTGCTGCTGTCCGCCGTGATCATCGAGCAACGCAACACCCGGCACTCGGTGGAGCAGGCCTGCCAGGAACTGGTCGAGGTGCTGGAACACCTCACCGCGGGCGAGGCCCCGCCGCCCCGGCCGCAGACCGAGGCCGACGACATCGACGACCGGCCGTGGCCGACCGGCGCCCCATGAACTCCCGCCGGTGTCTCCTGTCAGGGCTCGGAGCGGTTCACCGGTCCCTCGTCGTCACTGCCCGGCTCCGCGGCCGGCGTCCCCGCCGACGTGGTGCGGTGCTCGCGGGACGGCGGGTGGGCGGCGCCGGTGGCGCCGGGCTGACCGCCGCCGGTCGTGCCGTAGCCCCCGGGGATTCCCGGCGGTGTGTCCGCGGCAGCCTCCGCCTCGCTGATGTGCCGCCGGGCCCGGACCCCCGCCCGGCGTTCCGGGTACGGGTAGTCGAACGGCTCGGACGCGGCGCGCTCGCGGTCCGCCTCGCGTTGCCGGCGCGCGGCCCGCTCGGCGTCCGTCACGTTCTCGTCCTGTCGTTTGCGCTCGTTGTCCTTCATGCGGCGCCGAGTACCCGGGCGGTGGCCACCGCCAACGTCCGTCCGGCGTGTCGGACGGCCCGCCGGGGGCACTGGGAGACGATGGGCCGAGTCCGTACGGGCACAGGGCCGGACCGAGAGGGACAGGGGCGGCATGGAACAGCGGCCGGTACCAGGAAGGGCAGCCGAGGACAGCACGCGCGGCGCGCCCGGGACGACGGAGCCGCCCCGGCAGCGGGACGCGGCCGACGCACGCCGCCGCATCCCCCGCACCGACACCCTCCTGCGCGACCCCCGGCTCGCCGAGGCCGTGGACCGGCTCGGCGCGCACCGGGTGAAGGCCGCCGTACGGCAGGCGCAGGAGCGGGCCCGCGCGGGCGGCATCCCGCCGGAACAGGTCCCGCAGACGGCCCTGGAGCTGCTGCCCGGCACCGCGAGCGGTCTGCGTCCGGTGCTCAACGCCACCGGGGTGCTGCTGCACACCAACCTCGGCCGGGCCCCGCTGTCCGCCGCCGCCCGCCAGGCCGTCCAGGAGGCGGCCGGTCCCACGGACGTCGAACTCGACCTGACGACCGGCGTCCGGGCCCGCAGGGGACGCACCGCGCTGGCCGCGCTGCGCGCCGGGGTGCCGGCCGCCGGTGCCGTGCACGTCGTCAACAACGGCGCCGCCGCGCTCGTCCTCGCCGCCACCGCCCTCGCGGGCGGCAAGGAGATCGTCGTCAGCCGGGGCGAGATGGTGGAGATCGGCGACGGCTTCCGCCTGCCCGACCTGCTCGTCTCGACCGGGGCACGGCTCCGCGAGGTCGGTACGACCAACCGCACGACCCCCGCCGACTACGCGGCCGTCATCGGGCCGGACACCGGGTTCGTGCTGAAGGTCCACCCGTCCAACTTCCGGATCACCGGCTTCACCCGGTCCGCGGAGGTCGCCGACCTCACCGGCCTCGGCGTGCCGGTCGTCGTCGACATCGGCTCCGGGCTGCTCGCGCCCCACCCGGCCCTGCCCGAGGAGCCCGACGCCGACACCCAGCTGCGCGCCGGCGCCGCGCTCGTCACCGCGAGCGGCGACAAACTGCTCGGCGGACCCCAGTGCGGGCTGCTGCTCGGCCGGGAGGACCTGGTCCGCGCCCTGGCCCGGCACCCGCTGGCCCGCGCCCTGCGCGTCGACAAGCTGACCCTGGCCGCCCTGGAGGCCACCCTCACCGGCCCCCCCACCCCGACCGCCCTCGCCCTCACCGCCGACCCGTCCCGGCTCCGGGCCCGCGCCGGCCGGCTCGCCGCCGCGCTGGCCGCCGACGGGATCGACGTACGGGCCGTCGACAGCGGCGCCACGGTCGGCGGCGGTGGCGCCCCCGGCGTCACCCTGCCCAGCGCGGCCCTGTCCCTGCCCGAGCCGTACGCCACCGCCCTGCGCACCGGCCGCGTCCCGGTCGTCGGCCGCCTGGAGACGGGCCGTTGCCTGCTGGACCTGAGAGCGGTACCGCCGGAGGACGACGACCGACTGGCCGAGGCCGTACGGGCGGCGCGGCCGGCGGTGGAAGGGCGGGGGGAGTGATGGGGGGTATGCGCGGGAAGGCGGGCGGCATGGTGCGGGGCCGCATGGGAGGGCGGACGGCACGGTGCGGGGCCCGCGCGGAAAGGTGGGCGGTGTGATGCGGAGCCCCCTGGCACGGCGGGCGGCACCAGGCGGGGCCCGCGTGGAAGGGCAGGCGGGCATGATGCCGAGTCCGCGCGGCGGGCGAACGGCATGCGGGGTCCCCGTGGGAGGGCGGGCGGCATGGTGCGGGGCCCGCGCGGAAAGGTGGGCGGTGTGATGTGGAGCCCCCTGGCACGGCGGGCGGCACCAGGCGGGGCCCGCGTGGAAGGGCAGGCGGGCATGATGCCGAGTCCGCGCGGCGGGCGAACGGCATGCG
>NZ_JBVHWM010000016.1:0-37870 GCF_055564375.1 Streptomyces sp. NPDC029138 | reverse complement strand
GCGGGGTCCCCGTGAAAGAACGGGCGGCATGGTGCGAGTTCCCTGCGGAAGGGCGGGCGGCACAGCGCGGGTTCCCCGTGGAAGCCGAGCGGTGTGATGCTGGTCCTCGTGGAAGGGCGAGCTGCTGGCCCTCGTGGAAAGGCCGACATGATGCGCAGTCCGCGTAAAAGGTCGGGTGGCACGCTGCGGCGCCCGCGTGGCGGTGTGGGCGGCACGATGCCGAGTCCCTGTGGCACGGTCGGCGGCATGACGCCGCGTCGGTGTGACAGGGCGGGCGGCACCGTTCGCAGCGCGCGTGGCCGAGTGGGCGGCGCGACGCCGAGCCCCCGTGCCAGGGCCGGCGGCTTGCTGTCGGCCCCGTCCGAAAGGCAGCCATGATGCGCGTACTCGCCACCGCCGGGCATGTCGATCACGGTAAGTCCGCGCTGGTCCGGGCCCTCACCGGGATGGAACCCGACCGGTACGAGGAGGAGCGTCGCCGGGGGCTCACCCTGGATCTGGGGTTCGTGTGGACCCGGCTCGGCGGAGACCATCTCGCCTTCGTCGACGTGCCCGGTCACGAGCGGTTCGTGCCGACCATGCTGGCCGGTGTCGGCCCCGTCCCCGCCGTGCTGTTCGTGGTCGCCGCCGACCAGGGCTGGCAGCCCCAGTCGCAGGAGCATCTGGCCATCCTCGACGCGCTCGGCGTCCGGCACGCCGTCCTCGCGGTGACCCGCAGCGACCTCGCCGACCCCGAGCCGGTCCGCGCCGACGCCGTCGAGCGGCTGGCCGGCACCTCCCTCGGCAAGGTGCCCCAGGTCGCGGTCAGCGCGGTCACCGGCGCGGGACTGGACGACCTGCGCGCCGAACTGGCCCGGCTGGCGGCCGAGTTGCCCGCGCCCGACACCGACGCCGACGTACGCCTGTGGCTCGACCGGGCGTTCACCGTCCGGGGCCACGGCACCGTGGTGACCGGCACCCTCGGCGCGGGCACCCTGCGCGTCGGCGACCGGCTGGTCACCGCGGACGGATCGGCCGTGCTGCGGGTGCGCGGCCTACAGAGCCTGCACGAGGAGCGGACGGCCGTCGGCGCGGTCGCCCGCGTCGCCGTCAACGTGCACGGCCAGGGGGACACCACCCTGGGCCGCGGTCAGGTGCTGCTCGCCCCGGACCGCTGGCTGTGCACGGAGGTCGCCGACGTACGGGTCACCGGGGAGCCGGTGGCCGAGCTGCCCCGGTGCGTCACCCTGCACATCGGAACGGCCGCCGTGCCGGTGACCGTCCGCCCGCTCGGCCGGGACACCGCCCGGCTCACCCTGCGCCGGGGGCTGCCCCTCCGGGTCGGCGACCGGGCGGTGCTCCGCGAACCCGGCGGCACCCACCCGCCCTGCGGCGTCACCGTCCTCGACGTACGGCCGCCCCGGCTGATCCGGCGCGGCGCCGGCCGGGCCCGCGCGGCCGAGCTGGAGACGATGACCGGCCGTCCGGACGGCGCCGCCGAACTGCGCCGCCGCAAGCTCGTCCGCCGTGCCGACCTGCGGGCGATGGGCGTCCCGGCGCCCTGCGGCCCCGTCGCCGGTGACTGGCTCGCCGACGCGGCGCACTGGCACCTCCTCCAGGACCGGCTGGCCGGCCACGTCCAGAACCACGCCCGCGCCCACCCGCTGGACCCCGGCCTGCCCACCGAGGCGGCCCGCCGGCTGCTCGGCCTGCCCGACCGCGCCCTGGTCGACGCGCTCGCCGCGGCACAGCCCCGGCTCCAGGCAAGCCAGGGCCGGCTGTACCCCGCCGACAGCCTCCGGCCCGCCCTGCCCGCCCCCGTCCGCGCCGCCGTGCACGCCCTGCGCCGGGACCTCGCCCGTACCCCGTTCCGCGCCCCCGAGGCCGGGCGGCTCGCCGAACTGGGCCTCGACCGCCGCGCGTTGGCCGCAGCGGCGGCAGCGGGGGCCCTGCTGCGGATCGCCGACGGGATCGTGCTGCTGCCCGGCGCGGACGCCGACGCCGCCGCCGTCCTGCGCGCGCTGCCCCAGCCGTTCACGCTCAGCGAGGCCCGGCGCGCGCTCGACACCACCCGCCGGGTGGCCGTACCGCTGCTGGAGTTCCTGGACGCCCGGGGACACACCGAGCGTCTCGACGAGCAGCACCGGCGCTGTCGTCCGGACGCGGTGAACGGAGGCGGACGGGAATCGAACCCGCCTGCCCGAGATCCTCGGGCACCTCGGTTTTGAAGACCGGGAGGGCCACCAGGCACCCACACGCCTCCACCGCTCGTCAGGCTACTGCCCCAGGAGACCACCGGTATGACAACGACACCGACCCACCAGGCGCCCGTACGGCTCACCCAGTTCGCCCACGGCGGCGGCTGCGCCTGCAAGATTCCGCCCGGGGAGCTGGAGGAGGTGGTCGCCGGGCTGACCGCACCGCCGCTCGTCGGCGGCGACACCCCGCTCCTCGTCGGCCTCGCCACCGGCGACGACGCGGCCGTCGTCACGCACCGGGGAACCGCCCTCGTCTGCACGGCAGACTTCTTCACCCCGGTCGTGGACGACCCCTACGACTGGGGCCGGATCGCCGCCGCCAACGCCCTGTCGGACGTGTACGCGATGGGCGGCCGGCCCGTGCTCGCCGTCAACCTGCTCGCCTGGCCGCGCGACCGGCTCCCCTTCGACCTCGCCCGCGAGGTGCTGCGCGGCGGACTGGACATCGCCACCGAGGCGGGCTGCCATGTCGGCGGCGGGCACAGCGTCGACGACCCCGAGCCCAAGTACGGCATGGCCGTCACCGGGATCGCCGATCCGGCGCGGCTGCTGCGCAACGACGCCGGCCGGCCCGGGCTGCCGCTGTCGCTGACCAAACCGCTGGGCATCGGCGTCCTGAACAACCGGCACAAGACCACCGGAGAGCGGTTCCCGCAGGCCGTCGCCACGATGACGGCCCTCAACCGGGAGGCCTCCGAGGCCGCGCTGGCCGCCGGCGCGGAGTGCGCCACCGACGTCACCGGGTTCGGCTTCCTCGGCCATCTGCACAAGCTGGCCCGCGCCTCGGGCGTCACGGCCGTGGTCGACACCGCCGCCGTGCCGTATCTGGAGGGTGCCCGGGAGGCCGTACGGGACGGGTACGTCAGCGGTGGCACCCGGCGCAACCTGGAGTGGGTCGCGCCGCACACCGACTTCGGGGACACCGACGCGGACACCCGGCTGCTGCTCGCCGACGCCCAGACCTCCGGCGGGCTGCTCGTCGCCGGGGAGGTGCCCGGGGCACCGGTGGTCGGTGAGCTGGTGCCGCGCGGAGCCCACTCCCTGGTCCTCAGATAGCAGCGCTCACCAGGCTCACAAAGCACACGCTACGCACACCGCTCACGGCTCCGTTCCCGTGTGCTCGTCGATGCCCGCCCGGATCCGGTAGGCCCGCACCAGCGCCAGGGCCGCCGGCCCCCGGGGACGCCGGCCCGGCCGGATGTCGACGGCGAACGCCTTCGTCTCCTGGATGTGCGTGTTCGGGTCCAGGGACAGGTGCAGCAGCTCGTTGGCCGCGTCCCCGGTGCTGTAGCCGTTCGGACCCCAGTGGTACGGCAGCCCCACCTGGTGCAGCCGGCGGCCGTGCACGGTCAGCGGGGCCATCCGGTCGGTGACCAGCACCCGCGCCTCGACCACGCCCCGCGCGCTGACGATCGTCGCCCAGCCGGTGTGCGCGAGGCCCCGCTCGGCGGCCAGCTCCGGGGACACCTCGCAGAAGAACTCCGGCTGGAGTTCCGCGAGGTACGGCTGCCAGCGGGACATGCCGCCCGCCGTGTGGTGCTCGGTGAGCCGGTAGGTGGTGGCCACGTACGGGAACACCCCGGAGCCGGGCTCGTCGCCGCTCGGCTGGTAGCGGTTGTCCGGGTGCGGCGGCAGCAGCTGCCGTACCGGGTTGCGCTGCTGGTCGTGGAGCAGGTTCGGGAACGGGGAGTCCTGCGGCTCGTAGTGGGTGGGCAACGGTCCGTCGGTGAGCCCGGACGGCACGTACAGCCAGGCCTTGCCGTCGGCCTGCATGATGAACGGGTCCGTGCCGGACAGGGCCTCCGGGCCGGTCGCGTCCTCGGGCGGCTCGTGGTCCGGCGCCTTGTCCTTCTTGAAGTCGGGGACGTCGTGCCCGGTCCACTCGCCCCGCGCCGGGTCCCACCACACCAGCGCCTTCCGCTCGCTCCACGGCGTGCCCTCGGGGTCGGCGGAGGCGCGGTTGTACAGAATCCGCCGGTTGGCCGGCCAGGCCCACGCCCACTCGGCCGCCACCCAGTCCTGCTCCTGGCCCGGCTTGCGGCGGGCCGCCTGGTTGACGCCGTCCGCGTACACCCCGCAGTAGATCCAGCAGCCGCAGGCCGTCGAGCCGTCGGGCTTCAGCTCCTCGTAGGAGGAGAGCGGATTCCCCTCGGCGTCCCGGCCGTTGATCTCGGCGAGGACGGCTTCCGCGTCCGGTTCGGCCTGCCGGCCCTGCGTCGGGTAGTCCCAGGCCAGGTCGAGGACCGGCCGGTCCATCTCGTCGCCGGACCCGGCGAGCTTCTCCCGGATGATCCGCCCCAGGTGGTAGGCGAACCACAGGTCGCTGCGCGCGTCGCCGGGCGGTTCGACCGCCTGGTGGTGCCACTGGAGCAGCCGCTGGGTGTTGGTGAAGCTGCCGTCCTTCTCGGTGTGCGCGGCGGCCGGCAGGAAGAACACCTCCGCGCGGATGTCCTCCGTCCGCAGCTCCCCGGTCTCGATCTCGGGGCCGTCCTTCCACCAGGTCGCCGACTCGATCAGGGAGAAGTCGCGCACGACCAGCCAGTCCAGGTTGGCCATGCCGAGCCGCATCAGCTTGGAGTTGGCGTTGCCCACGGCGGGGTTCTCGCCGAGCAGGAAGTAGCCCTTGCAGACGCCGTCCAGCTGGGCCATCGTCGTCTCGTACGTCGAATGGGAGCCGGTCAGCCGGGGCAGGTAGTCGAAGCAGAAGTCGTTGTCGGCCGTCGCCGCGTCACCCCAGTACGCCTTGAGCAGGCTCACCAGGTACGCCCGCATGTTGCCCCAGTAGCCCTTGTGCGCGGCCTCGGCCTCGACGAAGGCGTCCAAGTCCTGGTTCTGGTGGGCGTGCGGCATCGGGATGTAGCCGGGCAGCAGGTTGAACAGGGTCGGGATGTCGGTGGACCCCTGGATGGAGGCGTGTCCGCGCAGGGCCAGGATGCCGCCGCCGGGCCGGCCGATGTTGCCCAGCAGGGTCTGAAGGACGGAGGCCGCCCGGATGTTCTGCACCCCGACCGTGTGCTGGGTCCAGCCGACCGCGTAGGCGAAGGCCGTCGTCCGGTCCCGTCCGGAGTTCTCCGTGACCAGCTCGCACACCTGGCGGAAGAGGTCCTGCGGCACCCCGCAGACCTGTTCGACCAACTCGGGCGTGTAGCGGGCGTAGTGCCGCCTGAGGACCTGGAACACACAGCGCGGGTGGGACAGCGTCTCGTCCCGCTCCGGTTCCCCCTCGCCGATCGCCGCGCCGCCGGAGCCGTGCGCCTCGCCGCGCGCCGCCTCGGACACCGAGCTGCCGCCGCGGGTGCGCTCGTCGTACTCCTGGTCGCGCTCGCCGGAGGCCGCCTGCACCTCGGTGCCCTCGTACTGCCAGCTGGCGTTGTCGTAGCTGCGGTTGTCGGCGTCCAGGCCGGAGAAGACGCCGGCCAGGTCCTCGGTGTCCCGGAAGTCCTCCCGCAGGATCACCGGCGCGTTGCTGTACGCCACGACGTACTCGCGGAAGTACTTCTCGTGCTGGAGCACGTAGTTGACGATCCCGCCGAGGAAGGCGATGTCCGTGCCCGCGCGCAGCGGCACGTGCAGGTCGGCGAGTGCGCTGGTGCGGGTGAACCGGGGGTCGACATGGATCACCTTCGCGCCGCGGGCCTTGGCCTCCATCACCCACTGGAACCCGACCGGATGGCACTCGGCCATGTTGGAGCCCTGGATGACGATGCAGTCCGCGTTCTGAAGATCCTGCTGGAAGGTGGTCGCGCCGCCGCGGCCGAACGAGGTTCCCAGACCGGGAACGGTGGAGGAGTGTCAAACACGCGCCTGGTTCTCGATCTGGATCGCTCCCAGCGCGGTGAACAGCTTCTTGAGCAGGTAGTTCTCTTCGTTGTCGAGCGTGGCCCCGCCGAGGCTGGCGATGCCCAGGGTGCGCCGGGTGCGGGTCTGGTCGACCTCCCACTGCCAGCCGGCCCGGCGGGCCTCGATCACCCGGTCGGCGATCATGTCCATCGCCGTGTCCAGGTCGAGCCGCTCCCACTCGGTGCCGTGCGGGCGCCGGTAGAGGACCTGGTGCTCGCGGGCGTCCCCGGTGGTCAGCTGGAGGCTCGCCGCGCCCTTGGGGCACAGCCGTCCACGTGAGATCGGGGAGTCCGGGTCGCCCTCGATCTGGGTGACCTCGCCGTCCTGGACGTACACGTTCTGGCCGCAGCCCACCGCGCAGTACGGACAGACCGACTTCACCACCCGGTCGGCCGTGGCCACCCGTGGGGTGAGCCGCGCGCTGCGTCCGCTCTGGGCGGCGGCACCCCGGCCGAGGGGGTCGGTGCCCGTGAGCTGCCGGTAGACCGGCCAGGAGCCGATCCAGGTGCGTACGCCCACGACAGGCCTCCTCCCGCTCACTACCTCGATTTTCCCGCACCCGCGCGACCACGGCATCTCGGCCGTGGTCGGGGCGCTGAGTACCCGCGCCGGGTGCGGTCAAACGGCCGGGCGGGTGTCAGATGCCGGTTCCGGGGGACTCAGCGCTGCGGTGTGTCGGCGCACGGACCGGACGAGCTGCCCGTAATGTCCGGGTGGTCACGGTCCCGAACGAGTGACGGGAGCGATCGCATGGTGGTCAGCGGCGTCCGCATGGGGGTCAGGGGCGTCGGGGCGAAGGCGGCGGTGCGGTGAGGCAGCGTCACATCTTCGGCACCGTGTTCACCCTGGAGGCGGCCGTCGCCGCCGGCGTGTTCCTCGCCGTGCTCGCCGTACTGGTCCTGGCCCTGGCACGACGGCGGAACGGGAGCACCGCCGAGCGGTCCGAACGGCCCCGCCTGGAGGCGTACTACGTCGGCGCCCTCGCCGCCTTCTCGGTCTTCCTGGTGGCCTGGACCGCCTGGCAGAACCACGAGGAACACCCCGCGGCCGGCCCGAAGCCCCTGCGTGTCGACGTCACCGGCTTCCAGTGGTGCTGGACCTTCCGCTATCCCGAGGCCCCGGACCGCCGCAGCGTCTCCGGCACCTGCAAGGGCAAGGACATGCCCACCCTCGTCGTCCCGACCGGTCGCAGCGTGCAGCTCCGGCTCACCTCACGGGACGTCATCCACTCCCTGTGGGTGCCCGGCCTGCGCTACAAGATGGACGCCTTCCCGCACCACGTGAACACCTTCACCCTCACTCTGGACCGGGCGGGCCGCTGGCGCGGCCGGTGCGCCGAGTTCTGCGGGCAGCGGCACTGGACCATGGACTTCTGGATCAAGGCGGTCCCCCCGAAGGAGTACGACCGCTGGGCGCACGGCGGGACGGCCCCGGCATGACGGTCGCGTCCTCCGCGGAAGCACAGCGGGACGACTCCGGCCGGCCCGTCCCGCCGGGCAGCTGGCTCGGCTGGGTCGCCACCACCGACCACAAGCGCATCGGCCTGCTCACCGCCGGCACCTCCCTGGTCCTGCTGCTGGTCTACGGCGTGTTCGCCCTGCTCATGCGCGGTCAGCTGGCCCAGCCCGAGGAGACCTTCCTGGCCCCGCACACCTACGACCAGCTGTTCACGATCCACGGCTCCGGCATGATCTACATGGTCATGACCCCGTTCGCCATCGGCATGGGCATCTACCTGGTACCGCTCCAGATCGGCGCCCCCGGCATCGCGCTGCCCCGTCTGACCCTGCTCGGCTACTGGCTCTACGTCTTCGGCGCCCTGACCATGCTCGCCGGCTTCGCGACCCCGGTCGGCGCGCACGCCGACGGCTGGTTCTCCTATCCGCCGATGGCCGACAGCGAGCACTCGCCGGGCGCCGGCACCGACCTGTGGATCGTGGGCGTGTTCCTCGCCGTCACCGGGACCATCCTCCAGGGCTGGGCGGTGCTGTGGACGGTCCTGCGCCGCCGCACCCGTGGCATGACCATGCTGCGGCTGCCCCTTTTCTGCTGGGCGATGATCGCCACCTGTCTGATGGTGATCGGCGCCTTCCCGGCGCTGCTCGCCGCGCTCACCCTGCTCGCCGTGGGCCGCGCCGATCCCTCGGTGTTCGCGTCCAACGTGTGGAACATCGGCTACCAGCACATCTTCTGGTTCTACGGCCACCCCGTCGTGTACGTGATGTTCTTCCCGTATCTCGCCGCCGTCGCCGAGGTGCTCGCCGTGTTCTCCGGCCGCCGTTTCTTCGGCTACCGGGGCACCGTGCTGTCGCTGCTGGTGTTCGCCGCCCTGTCCATGAGCGTGTGGGGCCACCACATGTTCGCCACCGGCCAGGCGGCGAACGACTACTACTCCCTGACCTCCATCGCCCTGCTCGTCCCGGCGGGCGTCGAGTACTTCGGCATGCTCGGCACGATCCTCGGCGCCCGGCTGCGGCTGCGCACCCCGATGCTGTTCGCGCTCGCGTTCGTCCCGCAGTTCCTGATCGGCGGCCTCACCGGCATCATGGTCGGCACCCCGGTGATCGACTATCACGTCACCGACAGCTACTTCGTCGTGGCCCACCTGCACTACGTGCTCTTCGCGGGCAGCGCCTTCGGCCTCTTCGCCGCGGTCTACTACTGGTTCCCGAAGGTCACCGGCACCCTGCTCGACGAACGCATGGGCCGCCTGCACTTCTGGCTGCTGGTCGCCGGCACCAACCTGACCTTCCTGCCCATGTTCGCCCTCGGCTACCTCGGCATGCCGCGCCGGGTCGCCACCTACGCCACCTTCGACGGTTTCGGCCCGCTGAACCTGCTCGCGACCGTCGGCGCCGCCTTCCTCGCCGCGGCGATGACGGTGTTCACGGTCAACGTCCTGTGGACCCTGCGCCGCCGGCACCTCGGCCGCGCGGAACCGGCCGGCGACGACCCCTGGGACGCGCACACCCTGGAGTGGGCCGCCCCGTCCCCGCCCCCGCGCCTCAACTTCCCCGCCGACCGACCGCTCCCGCCCGTCACCAGCTTCGCCCCGCTGCTGGACCTCAAGCGCCGCGAGGGGAGCCGCACATGAGACGGCACCTGTCCGCCACACTGGTCGCCGGCTGGGGACTGTTCAACGGCGTCCTGCTCGCCGTCCTCGCGGTCTACGGCGAGAGCCCGATGGTGTACTGGCTGTGGGGCGGCGTCGTCGTCCTCCTCCTGCTCGCCGCCCTCGCCGTGCTGGTGTCCTCCCGCACGGCCCCCGACCAGCATGTCCGCTACCGGGTCCCGGACCGGGGAGCGGGCGCGGTCCTGCCCGCCGCGACCGGCCTGCTGCTGGTCGCGCTGTGCTTCGTCTACGGCCGCTGGCTGCTGGCCGTCGCCGTCCCCCTGCTGGCCGTGGCGGCGGCCCTCGCGGTGCGCGGGACGACGGCCCGGGAGAGGTGAGGCGGGCCATGGACCACGCGGGCCACCCGTCCGTCGTACCGATGGCCTGGTCGGCGCTCCTCGTCGCCGCAGTGATCCCGGCCGCCGTCCGCGCCCTGCGGCGCTCCCCGCTGTGGGAGCGGATCAGCGTCCCCGCGCCCGTCGCCCTGCCCCTGCTGGTGCTGACGCACGCCTGGGCGGTCCTCGGCGACCTCACCGGGCCGCGGCTCCCGGGCGGGGCGTTCGTCACGGAACCACCGCTGCTCGCGGCGGCCGTGCTGTTCTGGCTGCCGGCCGTCGCCCGCACCCGGCACCGGCTGGACGACGCCGGCCGGAGCCTGTACCTGTTCCTCGCCACTCCGCTGCTGGACCTGCCCGCGGTCGGCGTCGTCGCGGCCGGCCACGCGGCGGCCGGCCTCGCCATGATCACCGGCATGCTGCCGATCGGCGTCACCGCGGCGGCGGTCACCTGGTCCTGGGTCAACCGGGAGGAGCGGGAGGCGGTCCGAGCGGCGGAGGGCTGACGTCAGCCGCCGTGCCCGACAGCCGTTCCCGCTGCGGTACGACCGTGTACTTCGGGTCCTCGGCCGAGGCCACCCCGGCATGGAACACCCCGAAGCGCAGCGCCGCCGACCCGGTGAGCAGCGCCGCGCCGGCCGCCACGGCGACGCCCCGGCGCCGCCCGGAACACAGCGCGAGGACGGCTCCGCCCGCCGTGAGCGCCTCCGCCGCGCGCAGCAACAGGCGTGGCCTGCCCTGGTCGTAGGCCTCGGCGGCCAGGCCCATGCGCCGCTTCATGACCTGGAAGGCGCCCAGTTCCAGCGCGGCCCCCAGCGCGGCCAGCCGGCGGGCGGGCCCCGCCTCGGTGGCCGGGGCCGCCGCCAGGGCGAGCCCCGACGCGGCGCTCGCGGCCGAGCCCGCGAAGACGAACGGCAGCTCCCGGTGGCCCTCGTGCCAGGCCGGCACCGCCGTGTCCGAGAACAGCACCGCGGTGTACGTCGCCACGGCCGGCCCGAGGACGGCCGAGGCGGCGGTGGCGGCCGAGCCCACCATCCGGTACCGGCCCGCCAGCTCCGTGGCCGCGGCGGTCAGCGACAGCGGCGCGTACCCCGCCAGCAGCCACGAGCCCACGCTCATCGGGGAGGTGGGCTTGCACACGCGGAGCATGTTCAGGAACCGCGCCGGGCGGCCCAGGTCGTGCACCAGCGCCACCAGGGAGAGCGAGATCGCCCCGGCCGCCCCGAACTTGGCCGGCGCCGCGAGCCCCGGCCGCCCGGTGAGCTGCCCCCCGGCCGCCAGCAGCGAGGACGCCCCGGCCAGCCCGCCGAGGAACAGATACCCGGCGATGTCCACCGGCTTCCAGACCGGCTTGTTGAGCACGGGCATGCCGTAGTACGAGGCGAACTCGGCCTCCGGCACCATCGGTTGCTCGCCCCGGCCGCGCCGCCCCCTGCGGCGGCCCGCGTGGGCGCCGGTCACCGCCTCCCGCCCGGGCCGGGCCCCCCGCACGCCGTCCCGGGTGACATCCGACTCGCTCATCGCGGCCTCCTCACGAAACTGCCGGCCGCCAGCGCGGCCAGCGAGACGGCGGCCAGCGCGGCCCGCCGCCACATGGCGGGCAGGTCCCGGGTGGTGACCACCGGGTCCGGGGGCAGGCCGTACACCTCGGGCTCGTCCAGCAGCAGGAAGAACGCGCCGGCGCCGCCGACCCCGTCGTCCGGGCTGTCCCCGTACAGCCGGGCGTCGGTCACCCCGGCCGCGTGCAACTGGGCCACCCGGGCCCGCGCCCGCTCGCGCAGTTCGTCCAGCGGACCGAACTGGATGGACTCCGTCGGGCAGGACTTGGCGCAGGCGGGCTCCAGGCCGACGCCGAGCCGGTCGTAGCACAGGGTGCACTTCCACACCCGGCCGTCGTCCTTGCGCTGGTCGATGACACCGTACGGGCAGGCCGGCACGCAGTAGCCGCAGCCGTTGCAGATGTCCTCCTGGACGACGACCGTGCCGAACTCGGTGCGGAACAGCGAGCCCGTGGGACACACGTCAAGGCAGGCCGCGTGGGTGCAGTGCTTGCACACGTCCGAGGACATCAGCCAGCGCAGTTCGGGGCGGCCGTCCGGGGAGACCGGGGAGATCCGCCCGGCGGGCGCCGCTTCCGGGGCCGGGCCGGGGGAGGGGGCCTCGGTGCCGAGCCGGGCCGCCGCGCTGAAGACGTCGACGTCGTCGTGCGCGTCCGCGTCCCCCGGCGCGGGCCCGCCGAACGGCGCCCGTTGCTCCACGAAGGCCACATGCCGCCAGGTGTCGGCGCCGAGGCCGCGCGTGTTGTCGTAGGACATGCCCGACAACGCCAGGCCGTCCTCCGGGATCGCGTTCCACTCCTTGCAGGCCACCTCGCAGGCCTTGCAGCCGATGCACACCGAGGTGTCGGTGAAGAAGCCCACCCGTGGCGGGGCGTCCGGGTAACCGGACGCGCCGGACACGTCCGGCTGCGGGCCGTACAGCAGATTCCCGTGGCCCCCATCGCCGTCGCTCATACCGTCCTCCTCGCTCACGACTCGCCGCTCTCGCCGGTCTCGCCGGTCTCCTCGGATGTCTCGCCCGGCGCGGCCCGCACGTGCTCCACCCTGCGCCGCTGCCCGCCGGTGGCCGGCATCTCCACGCTCCGGGCGAAGTACCAGCGGCTGAGGGCGTTGCGCAGCCGGTGCCGGTGGAACCAGCGCCAGGCCTCCGTGCCCTCGGCCCGCGGCCGGGGCGTGTCGCGCACGAGAATGCGGTAGGCCTCCTCGCGGGGCAGCAACGTGTGCGCCTCCTCGTAGCCGCCGCCCGCCGTGCGCCGCACCTCGCCGGTCGTCGCCCCGTCCAGCAGCCGGCGCCGGTCGGCCGCCTGAAGACCGAGGCACGCGCGTTTGGTGGCGTGGTACACCACGAACGGCACCACGAACACCGCCGTGCGGAAGGTACGGGTGAGCAACTCCACCGGCAGGTCGAAGAGGTAGGCCAGCACGTCCTGCCCGCCGGCCATCAGCAGCACGCCGTACACCGAGACGGCCGCCGCGCCCAGCGCCGTCCGGGTGGGCTGGTTGCGCGGCCGGTCGCACAGGTGCTGCTCCGGCCCGGGGCCGGTGAGCCACCGCTCGAAGAACGGATAGCCGTACAGGACGAGGAACAGCACTGCGGGCAGCATCACACCCGGCAGGAACACGTCCCAGGCGATCGTGTGCCCGGCGAAGTCCGTCTCCGCGGCCGGCATCAGCCGCAGCGCGCCCTCCAGATAGCCCACGTACCAGTCGGGCTGCGAGTCCAGGGAGACCTGGTCGGCGCGGTACGGCCCGAACGCCCACACGGGGTTGATCTGGAACAGCGCGCTCATCAGCGTCAGCACGCCCGCCAGGACGAAGAACAGGCCCGCGGACTTCACCGCGTACTGCGGGACCAGCGGCTTGCCGATCACGTTCCGGTTGGTGTGGCCGGGCCGCGGCCACTGGGTGTGCTTGTGCACCACGATGTACGTCAGGTGCACCCCGACGAGCGCGAGCAGCAGGCCCGGCACCAGCAGGACGTGCACCACGTACAGCCGGGAGATGATGTCGTGCGCCGGGAACTGGCCGCCGAAGAGCAGGAACGACAGATAGGTGCCGACGACCGGGATCGACAGCACGATGCCCTGCGCGGTGCGCAGGCCGGTGCCGGACAGCAGGTCGTCGGGGAGCGAGTAGCCGCAGAAGCCCTCCAGCAGGGCGAGCAGGAACAGCGTCACCCCGACCGTCCAGTTGATCTCCCGGGGCCGCCGGAACGCCCCGGTGAAGAAGATCCGCAGCAGATGGACGCCGATCGCCGCGACGAACACCAGCGACGCCCAGTGGTGCAGCTGCCGGATCAGCAGACCGCCGCGCACGTCGAAACTGATGTGCAGCACGGACGCGAACGCCTCCGTGGTCATCGTGCCGCGCAGCGGCGCGTACGAGCCGGTGTACGGCCGCTCCGTCATGTCCGGATGGAAGAACAGCGTCAGGTACACACCCGTCAGCACCAGCACGAGCAGGCTGTACAGCGCCAGCTCGCCCAGCAGGAACGACCAGTGGTCCGGGAAGGACTTGCGCAGGAACTCACGCCCCGCCGAGGCGACCGGCAGCCGCCGGTCCAGCGCCGTCACCAGGCGCTCGCCGCGCCCCTCGGACCGGGACGACCGCCGCTCCTCCGACACCGCCACTGCGCGCTCGCCTTCCGCCCGGTGCTGGATGCCTCACTCTCGGTGCTCTGCTTCGAGCCTGGCACGGGTGCCCCCGCTCCGCGCGCCCGAAACGGCCGGGGGTCCGCGCGGCCCGTTTGCGCGGGGTGGCGCGCGGCTACCCGGTAACACGGACGAGTGACGGCCGGGCGCGAGGAGGTCGCCGTGGGGAACGTGTCCGAAGTGGTCGCCGCCCGGCTGCGGGAGGGCGGCGTGCACCGGGTGTACGGCGTGCCGGGGACGGCCGTGGACCCGCTCGTCGGCGCCCTGCGCGGCGCCCCTGAGACACCCGCATTCGTGCAGGCGCGCGGTGCGGAGTCCGCCGCGCTCATGGCCTGCGCCGAGGCCAAGCTCACCGGCCGCCCCGGCTGCTGCCTCGCCCCACCGGGCGCGGGGACGCTGCGCCTGCTGGGCGGGCTGTACGACGCGGCGGCCGACCGCGCGCCGGTGCTGGCCCTCGTCGGCGCCGACCCGGCCGCACGGCACATCGGTGGTCACGCGGTACGGCATCTCGCGGAGGTCTCCGTGTACTGCGAGGAGGTGTCCGCGCCGGAGCAGATGGGCGACGCCCTGCACCGGGCGGTGCGGGCCGCGCTCACCGACCGGGGAGTGGCGAGCCTCGTCGTGCCCCGCCACGTCCTCGCGGCCCCGGCGCCCGAGACGCTGCCCGGCGCCCGGCCCGTTCCGCCACCGGCGCGAGCGCCCGGCGAGGAGGACGTGCGCCGCGCGGCCGACGCGCTCGACCGCGCCGGGAAGGCCGTCGTCGTCGTGGGGAACGGGGGCCGCCCGGCGTCCGGTCAGGTGGTCCGCGTGGCCCGGCTGCTGGGCGCCGGTGTGGTCACGACGGCCCTGGCCCGGGACGCGCTGCCCGACGACCTGCCGTATCTGGCCGGGGTGGCGGGCCCGCTCGGAAGCGAGGCCGCCGCGACCCTGCTGCGGGAGTGCGACACGCTGCTGCTCGCCGGCGCCGAGGACCTGGACCCCGCCCTGCTGCCCGACCCCGGCCGGTGCCGGATCGTCACCGTGGACCGGGAGCCGGACGACTGCCCGCTCGACAGCGGGGCGCCGGCCGCCCGGGTGACCGGCGACGTCACGGCATGTCTCGACGCGCTCGTCCCGCTCCTGCGCCGCACCACCGACCGCGCCTGGCGCACCCGGGTCGAGCGGCTGGTGCGGGCCTGGCGGGACGAGGGTGCGGCCAAGTCCCGCCGCTACTTCGGTACGTCGGTGAACCCCCGCTCGGTCGTCGCCGAGCTGTCGGAACGGCTGCCCGACCGGGCCGTCGTCGTCACCGACTCCGGTACCTCACTGGACTGGTGGACCCGCCATCTCCGCCTCCGGGCCGGCATGCGGTCCCTGCTCTCGGGCCACCTCGGCCTGCCCGGCGCGGCCGTCCCCTACGCCGTGGCCGCCCGGTTCGCCGCCCCCGACCGGCCGGTGATCGCCCTCGTCGGCGACGGCGCCCTCCAGGGCGGCGGCCTGAACGAACTGCTCACCGTGCGCCGCCATCTCGACCGGCTGGCCGAGCTGCCCCCACTCGTGTTCTGCGTCTTCAACAACGGTGACCTGAACCGGCTCACCTGGCAGCGCCGGGTCGCCGCCGGCGACCCGCTGATCCCGCTCTCCGCCGAGGTCCCCGCCCTGCCGTACGCCGAGTGGGCGCACCTCGCCGGACTGCCCGCCGTCCGCTGCGACCGGCCCCGGCACGTCGGCTCCGTCTGGGCCGACGTGCTCGCCGGACGCGGGCCGCTGCTGCTGGAGTTCGTGGTGGACGGCGAGACCCCGCCGGACTGGGCGGCCGGGGTGTCCGCGGCGGAGGACCCCCGCCCGGCCCCGCTCGGCTCGCACCTGGCCAAACTGCTGCGCGCACCCGGCTGACCACGCTCCCGGCCGAACGCCTGGGACGCTGAGCCCGCTCCCGGCCAAACCCGTGCCAGTACCCCGCTGATACGCCCTCACACCTGTGAAGGGCGGGTGAATTTCATGATCGTCCAAGGTTGGCCGGATGCTTTGTCCGAGCCCGTGAAGGTGCGTTAGCCTGCGGCGTATTTTCTCATCATGCAAATCCGTGAACTGCGGAAATGCACACACCAACGGTCGGGCGGCGCGGTGCTCCCGGCCGCGGTTCCGAGCCCTCGGCGCGGGGGCTCTTGGGGAGCGGATCGAGGGTGCGCATGGCCGGCAAGGCGACCGGGACGACCGAGGCAGTCCCAGGTGACCACGAACTGAGAATGCTGCTCGCGGGACTGACCGCGGTGCGCGACGGGGACTTCGGCACCCGGCTGCCGGACGACTCCACCGGACTCATGGGCGACATCGCCACCGTCTTCAACGGCATGGTCGACCAGCTGTCCGTGTTCACCTCCGAAGTCACCCGGGTGGCCCGCGAGGTGGGCACCGAGGGCACCCTCGGCGGGCAGGCCCAGGTGCCGGGCGTCTCCGGCACCTGGGCCGATCTCACCGACTCCGTCAACGCGATGGCGGGCAACCTCACCACCCAGGTGCGCGACATCGCGCAGGTCGCCACCGCCGTGGCCAAGGGCGACCTGTCCCAGAAGATCGACGTGCCCGCGCGCGGCGAGATCCTCCAGCTGAAGGAAACCGTCAACACGATGGTGGACCAGCTGTCGGCGTTCGCGGACGAGGTCACCCGTGTGGCCCGCGAGGTGGGCACCGAGGGCCGGCTCGGCGGTCAGGCCCAGGTCCCCGGGGTCGCCGGGGTCTGGCGGGACCTGACGGACTCGGTGAACTTCATGGCCGGGAACCTGACGGCGCAGGTGCGCAATGTGGCCCAGGTGACGACCGCGGTGGCGCAGGGTGATCTGTCGCAGAAGATCACGGTGGACGCGCGGGGCGAGATCCTGGAGCTGAAGAGCACCATCAACACGATGGTGGACCAGCTCTCGGCGTTCGCCGACGAGGTGACCCGGGTGGCCCGCGAGGTCGGTACGGAGGGCCGGCTCGGCGGGCAGGCGGACGTCAAGGGCGTCAAGGGCACCTGGCGGGACCTGACGGACTCGGTGAACTTCATGGCCGGGAACCTGACGGCGCAGGTGCGCAATGTGGCCCAGGTGGCCACCGCGGTGGCGCAGGGTGATCTGTCGCAGAAGATCACGGTGGACGCGCGGGGCGAGATCCTGGAGCTGAAGACGACCATCAACACGATGGTCGACCAGCTCTCCGCGTTCGCCGACGAGGTCACGCGGGTGGCCCGTGAGGTCGGCACCGAGGGCCGGCTCGGCGGGCAGGCCCAGGTGCGCGGGGTCGCCGGCACCTGGAAGGACCTCACCGACAACGTCAACGTGATGGCCTCCAACCTCACCGGCCAGGTCCGCTCCATCGCCCAGGTCGCCACCGCCGTCGCGAAGGGCGATCTCTCCCAGAAGATCACCGTCGAGGCCAAGGGCGAGGTCGCCGCCCTCGCCGACGTCATCAACACCATGGTCGACACGCTGTCGGCCTTCGCGGACGAGGTGACCCGGGTGGCCCGCGAGGTGGGCACCGAGGGCCGCCTCGGCGGTCAGGCGCACGTGCCCCATGTGGCCGGCACCTGGAAGGACCTCACCGACAACGTCAACTCGATGGCCAACAACCTCACCGGCCAGGTCCGCAACATCGCGCTGGTCACCACGGCCGTGGCCAAGGGCGATCTGTCGAAGAAGATCGACGTCGACGCCCGCGGCGAGATCCTGGAGCTGAAGACCACCATCAACACGATGGTCGACCAGCTCTCCGCCTTCGCCGACGAGGTCACCAGAGTGGCCCGCGAGGTCGGCACCGAGGGCCGGCTCGGCGGACAGGCCGAGGTCGAGGGCGTCTCCGGCACCTGGAAGCGGCTCACCGAGAACGTCAACGAACTCGCCGGCAACCTCACCCGGCAGGTCCGCGCCATCGCCGACGTCGCCAGCGCCGTCGCCGAGGGCGACCTGACCCGGTCCATCACCGTCGACGCCTCCGGCGAGGTCGCCGACCTCAAGGACAACATCAACTCCATGGTGGAGTCCCTGCGCGAGACCACCCGGGCCAACCAGGAACAGGACTGGCTCAAGACCAACCTCGCCCGGATCTCCGGCCTCATGCAGGGCCACCGCGACCTGCCCGTCGTCGCCGAACTCATCATGGACGAGCTGGTGCCGCAGGTGTCCGCCCAGTACGGCGCCTTCTACCTCGCCGAGGAGGGCGCGTCCGGCCCCGAGCTGCGGCTCGTCGGCTCCTACGGCCGGCCGGAGGAGGACACCCGGCCCGTCCGCATCGCCTTCGGCCGCTCGCTGGTCGGCCAGGCCGCGCGCAGCCGCCGCACCATCGCCGTCGACGAGCTGCCGCCCGGATACGTCACCATCTCCTCCGGGCTCGGACAGGTCGAGCCCACCGCGCTGTTGCTGCTGCCCATCGTCTTCGAGGACCAGGTCCTCGGCGTCATCGAGCTGGCCGCCGTCACCCCGTTCACCGCCGTCCAGCGGGACTTCCTCCAGCAGCTGGTGGACACCATCGGGGTCAACGTCAACACCATCGTCGCCAACGCCCGCACCGACGAACTGCTCCAGGAGTCTCAGCGGCTGACCAGCGAACTACAGTCCCGCTCCGCTGAGTTGCAGGCCCGGCAGGAGGAACTCCAGCGCTCCAACGCCGAACTGGAGGAGAAGGCGTCGCTGCTGGCGGAGCAGAACCGGGACATCGAGGCGAAGAACCTCCAGATCGAACAGGCCCGGCAGGAACTGGAGACCCGCGCCCAGCAGCTGTCGCTCGCCTCCAAGTACAAGTCCGAGTTCCTCGCGAACATGAGCCACGAGCTGCGCACCCCGCTCAACAGCCTGCTCATCCTCGCCCAGCTGCTGGCCCAGAACCCCTCCCGCAACCTCACCCCGAAGCAGGTCGAGTACGCGGGCATCATCCACTCGGCCGGCTCCGACCTGCTCCAGCTCATCAACGACATCCTGGACCTGTCCAAGGTCGAGGCCGGCAAGATGGACGTCACCCCCGAGCGGGTCCCGCTGCGGCAGCTGATCGACTACGTCGAGGCCACCTTCCGCCCGATGACCTCGCAGAAGAGCCTGGACTTCACCGTCACCACGGCCCCCGGCGCCCCCGCCGACCTGCTCACCGACGACTCCCGGCTCCGGCAGATCCTGCGCAACCTGCTGTCCAACGCGGTGAAGTTCACCGAGCAGGGCGGCGTCGAACTGCGCGTCGAACCCGCCCCCGACGACGAGGTGCCCCAGGGGGTGGTCAGGGGCGGCGCGGTCGTCGCGTTCCGGGTGAAGGACACCGGCATCGGCATCCCCGAACAGCAACTGGAGACCATCTTCGGCGCGTTCCAGCAGGCGGACGGCACCACGAGCCGCAAGTACGGCGGCACAGGGCTCGGCCTGTCCATCACCCGGGAGATCGCCCACCTGCTCGGCGGTGCCGTCACCGTGGACAGCGCCCCCGGCAGGGGCAGCACCTTCACCCTCTTCCTGCCCGTGGCCCGGCCGGACTTCGACGAACACCTGGGCGGTGGACGCTCCGTCCCGAAGGCCGGGCAGGAGGGCACGGACGAGCCCGACGGCCTCGTCCAGGAGCGGCCGCCGGCCCTCGCGCGGCGGGAGCGGCCGCGCCGCCTGCTCGTCGTGGAGGAGCGCCCGCGCGGGCTGCTGACGCTCGTCGCCGAGAGCGTGGTCCGGGACCTGGAACCCGGCCGCACCGACGGCGAGGGCACGCCCGTCGACATCATCACCGCGGTCGGCGCCCAGGAGGCGGCCGGTGCCCTCGCCGCCGAACCCTGCCACTGCGTCGTCGTGGAACTGGGCATGCCCGACGGGGAGTCGGCCCGCTTCCTTCAGGCGCTGCGCGCCGACTCGGCCCTGACCGGCGTCCCGGTGCTGGTGCACGGCTCGCACCGCACCGAGCCCCCCGCCGAGGACACCGCGGGCGGTTCGCTGGAGTACCTGTTCAGCCTGGACGAGCTGCGCGAGCGGATCGCGCTGCACCTGTCCGCCGAGGAGCCCGGCGAGGTGCTCACCCTGGTCCGCGGGGACGAGACCCAGCACACCGCACCCCACCCGATCGACGAGCACACCCGTGGCCGTACCGTCCTCGTCGTCGACGACGACGCCCGGAACCTGTTCGCGCTCAGCGGCATCCTCGAACTGCACGGCTTCCGCGTCCTGCACGCGGAGAACGGCCGCAAGGGCATCGAGACCCTGCTGCACAACCCGGACGTCGAACTCGTCCTGATGGACGTGATGATGCCCGAGATGGACGGCTACACCGCCACGGCCGAGATCCGCAGGATGCCGCAGTACGCCGACCTGCCGGTCATCGCCGTGACCGCCAAGGCCATGCAGGGCGACCGGGAGAAGAGCCTCGCCTCCGGGGCCAGCGACTACGTCACGAAACCCGTCGACACCCATGACCTCATCGCCTGTGTCCGGCGCTGGCTCCCCGCATGAGCACGACACAGCGCGCCCGCCCCACCGCAGGCCGAGGAGTACCGACCCGGTGACCACCCATGAACCGGGCACGCCGTCCGGCGTGCCCGCCCAGCTCCCCGCCGTCGACGCCGCGTCGCCCGACGTGCCCACCACCTCCCCGGTCGGCCGGCTCGCCGCCACCGTGGAACGGCTGCGCCGCGAGGTACGGGCGGCGCAGGCCGAGGCGGAGGGCCGGGCGCTCATCGAACTGGCCAAGGGCATCCTGGTCGAACGCCTCGGCTGCGGCCCCGCCCAGGCCGCCCGCCAGCTCGCCGAACTCACCGAGCAGGCGCAGGTGACGCCGCTGGAGTTCGCGGTGGACGTCATCAACCAGGCGGCCCGGGACCGCGTCGCCGAAGTCACCGAGGCGTTCCTGTCCGCCGCCGCGGACCCGTCCGGGCCCGTCGCGGAGTCCGCCGCCGTACGGCTGCGCGCCGCCGAGAGCGGTGTGCTGGCCGCGCACGACACCCAGGCGATGGCCGACTCCCTGCTCGACCACGCCCTGCGCCCGCTGGGCGCGGTCGCCGTGGCGATCTGGTCGGCCGGCTCCGACGGCTCGCTGACCCTCGCGGGCAGCGCCGGCTTCCCGCCGGGCGAGGCGGCCCGCTGGCACTACGTGCCGCCGGACGTGGCCACCGTGGCGCGGCGCGGCCTGACCGAGCCCGACGGGCAGTGGCTGTCCTCGCTCGCCGGGTCCGGACTGCCCACGATCGGCCGCCGCGAGTACGCCGACGGCGCGCGGATCGCCGTACCCGCCGGGGCGGGCGGCCGGATCCACGGCGTCCTGGAGATCGCCTGGCCCAAACCGGAGGAACCGCTGCCGCGCCCTGTCGTCCGGCAGGTGGAGGCCCTCGCCGAGCTGTGCGCGCACTCCCTGGAGACCTTCGCGCCGCCGCCCGGCACCGCACCGGAACCCGGGCTGCTGCCCGACGTGGTCGAGCTGATGGACCTGGCCGACGGGCTGCACGACCCGGCCCTGGTGCTCGTGCCGCACCTCGACGACACCGGACAGCTGGTCGACTTCCGCATCCAGCACGTCAACAGTCGCTTCCTGGACCCGGCGGGCCGGCCCCGGGCCGTCGTGGGCGGCGCCCTGCTGCTGGAGGCCTACCCGATGGCCGCCGGCGCCGGCGAGCTGTTCCAGCGGGTGGAGCGGGTCTACGCCACCGGCGAGCCGTTCCGCGCCCGCCGGATGCGGCTGACCGCCCTCGTCGACCAGGTGCCGCTGTCCGCCGTCGCCGACATCAGCGTCAGCCGGCACGGCTCCAGCGTGCTGCTGATCTGGCGCATCGAGGACGAGACCGCGCGCCTGGCCAGCCTGCTCCAGCACGCCCAGCGGCTCGGCCGGATCGGCGGCTTCGAGGAGAACCTGCTCACCGGCGAGATCACCTGGAACGGCCAGCTGTTCAGCCTGTACGGCCGCCCGCCCACGAACTCCCCGGTCGCCCTCCAGGACCTGCCGGCCCACGCCCACCCCGACGACGCCGTCATCCTCGGCCGCTTCCTGCGCACCCTGCTGCACCACCGCAGGCCCGCCTCCGCCGCGTTCCGGCTGCTGCGCCCGGACGGTGTGACCCGGCACATCCGGGTGGTCGCCGAGCCCGTCCTCGACACCGACGGCCAGCTGTTCGTCGTCCGCGGCGCCTACCAGGACATCTCCGCCCAGCACTGGACCGAGGTCGCCCTCGCCGCCACCCGCGACCAGCTGGCCCACACCGAGCAGCAGGCCGTGGAGCGCAACCGGCTCACCCTCCAGCTCCAGCACGCCATCATGCCCCCGGCCCAGGCCCCGCTGCGGGTGCCCGGGCTCCAGGTGGCGGTGCGCTACCGGCCCGCCGAGACCGAGCACCTGGTCGGCGGTGACTGGTACGACGCGGTGGTGCTGCCCTCCGGGCTGGTCCTGCTGTGCGTCGGGGACGTCGCCGGGCACGGCATCGAGGCGGCGACCAGCATGGTCGTCCTGCGCAACGCGCTGCGCGGCCTGGCGGTGACCGGCGCCGGCCCGGCGCAGCTGCTGTCCTGGCTGAACATCGTCGCCCACCATCTGACGGGCGCCGTCACCGCCACCGCCGTGTGCGGCCTGTACGACGGCGAGCGGCGGACCCTGCGCTGGGCGCGGGCGGGCCATCTGCCGCCGGTGCTGGTACGCGAGGCGGACGCCACCGCGCTGCCCCCGGTCAAGGGGCTGCTGCTGGGCGCCGTCCCGGAGGCGCGTTACGAGGAGACGGAGGTGCAGCTGGCCGCCGGGGACACCCTGCTGATGTACACCGACGGCCTGATCGAGCGCCGGGACCGCTCGGTGGAGGAGTCGCTGACGCACCTGCTGGACACGGCGCGCGCGGCGCCCAGCACCCTGGACCAGCAACTGGACCGGCTGCTCACCTACAGCAGGTCGGACACCGACGACGACACCTGCATCGTCGGCATCAGGGTCGCCTGACGCTCCCGGCCCGGCCGGTCAGCCGGCGGTCGCCGCGCCGAGCGGCACGGTCGCGGTGACCCGCTTGCCGTGGGACAGCCAGGTCACCTCCAGACCGCGCGAGACCATCGCCACGAGATGCAGGCCGTGACCACCGACCCGCCGGGGATCGGGAGGACGCCGCCGCGGCGGCTCCCGCGAGGTGTCCGTGACGGAGATGCGCAGCGCGGTCGCGCCGGGCAGCAGCTCCAGGCGCAGCGCGCACGGGCCGGGCGCGTGCTTGGCCGCGTTGGTGACGAGTTCGCTGACGACGAGCTGGGCATCCTGCACCGGCCGCCGCCCGAGTGCGGGCCGCGCCCGTGCCAGCAGGGCCGCGACGGCGTCTCTCGCCTCGGCGATGCTGGATACGCCGGTGTCCCAGGTGCGGCTGTAGCGCAGGGGCGCGGCGCGGTCCTGCGTCGTCGCGTGGGTCCTGAGCGGGATGTCCATACCTCGTTGCCCTTTTCCTCTGGGGTCAGGGGCCCTTCCTGTGCACAGGGGGGTCGTGCCGTCCCTGCTCGGTTACCCGCTGGACCGCCGGTCAAGGGGACGTCTGCGAGGAATCCTCCGGATGCCCACGAACGCCTGCTGAGGGGCGGCGCGGGTGCCGCGGACAGACAGCGGAACGGGCCCGGAGACCCGCGCGCGGATCTCCGGGCCCGTTCCGCGGCCGGATCGTTCTTCGTCCTTCTCAGTGCTTGAAGACGTCCTTGATCTTCTCCTTGGCCTGCCGGGCGTCGCCCTTGGCGCCCTTCGTGCGGCCCTCGGCCTCCACGCTCTCGTTGCCGACGGCGCGGCCCGCGGCCTCCTTGGCCTTGCCCTTGGCCTGCTCCGCCTTGGCCTTCGCCTTCTGGTTGCCGGCCATCACATGTCACATCCCCACATCGACGTGCTTTGCGGTCGCCATCCGACTTGCCGCTGTGCCGGCGTCCAAACCCATGTGCGGGTCAGCGCTCGCGGCGCCGCCGCACGACGTGCCGTGCGGCGAGCGCCGCGAGGAGGACGGCGACGGCGGCGACGACGTACAGCTGGTAGCGGCGGATCTCGTCGTAGATCGCGGTGATGTGGCTGCCCGCGAGGTAGGCCAGGGTCGTCCACAGGCCGACCCACAGGGCCGCGCCGAGGGCGTTGAAGGCGAGGAAGCGGCGCCAGTGCATGCCGGTCGTGCCCGCGATGATGCCGTTGGCCTGGCGCAGGCCCTCGACGAACCGGGCCACCGTCACGATCTTGCCGCCGTGCCGGGTGAAGAACGCCTCGGCGGCCTCGAACCGTTTGGGCGTCAGGAAGATGTACTTCCCCCACCGGTGCACGAAGGCCCGCCCGCCGACCCGGCCGATCAGGTAGCCGAGGTTGTCCCCGGCGACGGCCGCGACGAACGCGATGACCGCCACGGCCACGACGTTCAGCCGCCCCGTGCCCGCGTACACCCCGGCCGCGAGCAGGATGGTCTCGCCTGGCGCGGGGACGCCGAAGTCCTCGACGAACACCACCGCGCCCACGGCCCAGTAGCCGTAGTGGCCGAGCAGCGGCTCCAGGTGGGCCAGCGGTCCCGGAAGGGGAGGCGACATGCCTCCACGGTACGTCGGTGCCGCCGGACGGCGATCAGGGGCGGCTGACCGAGGCTTCCTGGTCCTGCTGGTCCTGCCCGTCCGGCTGGTCCTGCCGGACCCGGTGGTCCTGCTCGTCCGGCTGTTCCCGCGCGGCGGCGTCCGGGCCGGACCCGGCCTCCGGTGCCGTACGCCTGTCCCGGCGGCCGGTCAGGCGCCGGGCAAGCGGCTCGGTGTACCGGGCGGTCAGCGGGCCGAGCACGACCAGGAGCAGCACATAGGCGGTGGCCAGCGGGCCGAGGTCGGAGTCGATGCCGGAGGTGACGGCGAGACCCGCGATGACGATGGAGAACTCGCCGCGGGCGACCAGGGTGCCGCCGGCCCGCCACCGGCCCCTGGCCGAGATGCCCGCGCGGCGGGCCGCCCAGTAGCCGGTGGCGATCTTCGTGAGGGTGGTGACGACGGCCAGGGCGAGCGCGGGCAGCAGCACCGGCGGGATGCTCGCCGGATCGGTGTGCAGGCCGAAGAAGACGAAGAACACCGCCGCGAACAGGTCCCGCAGCGGGGCGAGGAGATGGTGGGCGCCCTCGGCGACCTCCCCGGACAGGGCGATGCCCACGAGGAACGCGCCGACCGCCGCCGACACCTGGAGCTGCTGGGCGACCCCGGCCACCACCAGCGTCAGCCCGAGCACCACCAGCAGCAGCTTCTCGGGGTCGTCGGTGGAGACGAACCGGGAGATGTGCCGGCCGTAGCGGACCGCCGCCACCAGCACCAGGCCGGCCACGCCGAGCGCGATGGCCAGCGTGACACTGCCGGCGGCGAAACCGGTCCCGGCCAGCAGGGCCGTGACGACGGGCAGGTAGACCGCCATGGACAGGTCCTCCAGCACCAGGATGCTGAGGATCACCGGTGTCTCCCGGTTGCCGATCCGGCCCAGGTCGCCGAGGACCTTGGCGATGACGCCGGAGGAGGAGATCCAGGTGATGCCGGCCAGGACGACGGCGGCGATGGGGCCCCAGCCCAGCAGCAGGGCCATGGCGGCGCCGGGCAGGGCGTTGAGGGTGGCGTCGACGATCCCGGCCGGGTACTGGGTCTTCAGGTTGGAGACCAGGTCGCCGGCCGTGTATTCGAGCCCCAGCATGAGCAGGAGCAGGACCACACCGATCTCGGCGCCGATCGCGACGAACTCCTCGCTGGTGCCGAGGGGCAGCAGACCGCCCTCGCCGAAGGCCAGTCCGGCCAGCAGATAGAGCGGGATGGGCGAGAACCGCAGGCGGGCGGCGAGCCGGCCGAGCAGCCCGAGGCCCAGGATGATCGCGCCGAACTCGATCAGGAAGACCGCGGAGGAGTGCATCCGGATCACTCCCGCCCGAGTGTCGCGGCGGCGGCGTCGACGCCCTCGCGGGTGCCGATGACGATCAGCGTGTCCCCGCCGGCCAGCCGGAAACCGGGGCCGGGGGAGGGGATCGCCTCGGCGCGGCGCAGGACGGCCACGATCGACACGCCGGTCTCGGTGCGCATACGGGTCTCGCCGAGCAGCCGTCCGTTCCAGTGGGAGGTCCCGGACAGCTCGATCCGCTCGGCCACCAGGCCCAGCTCCGTGGTGGAGAGCAGGGTGGGGCTGTGGTGGGTCGGCTTCAGGGCGTCCACCAGCGCCTCGGCCTCCTGGCCGGTGAGGTGGACCGACAGCGCGCAGGCGTCCGGATCGTCACGCCGGTAGGCGCTCAGGGTGCGCGAACCGTCCCGGTGGGCCACCACCGACAGGTGGCGGTGTTCGCGTGTCGTCAGGTCGTACCGGACGCCGATCCCCGGCAACGGTGTCCTGCTGGTGCGTGCGGCGCTCATGGCTGCCCCCCTGCCCGACTTGAACGTTTCTTGGTGAAACTTTTATCGGAACCCTACCTCGGAGCGTGATCGTCCGGGGGAGGGGCCGGTGCGGGCAGGGGGAGCGGGCGAGGGCTGAGCGTTATGGACCGGAGGCCGCGGCGGCCTGGCCGCCGGCGGGGTCGGGCTGGCACGAGTGGCACAGCTCGTGATCCCCGTCGCGGGTGACGACGGTTCCCCAGCCGAGGCACTGCTCGCAGTCGCGGGCGAGGGTCAGATCCGGGTGGGGAGGCAGGAGAGGGCTGCGGTGGGCTCCGTACGCCATGCGGTGAGCGGCTCCTTGCGGTCGCGGGCGTGGTGCGCGGGGACACGCGGTCGGGATGACGTCCATTATGTCCTACTTATTCCCCCATGTCAGTGATAAATGTCATCGGGTGTCACCGCGATGTCATGGAGTGCCCCGCACTCGACGTCATGGAGTGGCCCGCACGGTCAGCCGAGGTTCCCCAGCCTGGCGTCGCGCCACAGGTCCACGCCGCCCTCGGTCGCGTACCGGTCGATCTCGGCCAGCTCCTCGTCGCTGAAGGCCAGGTTGTCCAGCGCGGCGACGTTCTGCTCCAGTTGCCCGACCCGCGAGGCGCCGATGACGAGCGAGGTCACCCGCTCGTCCCGGAGCGCCCAGGCCAGCGCCAGCTGGGCCAGTGTCTGCCCGCGCCGGGCCGCGACGTCGTTCAGGGCGCGCAGCCGGCCCCGCAGGTCGTCCGTCAGCCAGGAGGCGTCCAGGGACGTGCCCCGCGCGGCCCGCGAGTCCGCCGGGACCCCGTCCAGGTAGCGGCCGGTGAGCAGGCCCTGCGCGAGCGCCGTGAACCCGATGACGCCGAAGCCCTCCTCCTCGGCCGCGTCCAGCAGGCCGTCGGTCTCGATCCAGCGGTTGAGCATGCTGTACGACGGCTGGTGGATCAGCAGCGGCGTGCCGAGGTCGCGCAGGATCGCGGCGGCCTGCCGGGTGCGCTCGGCGTCGTAGGAGGAGATGCCGACGTACAGGGCCTTGCCCTGGCGGACGGCGGTGTCCAGCGCGCCCATGGTCTCCTCCAGCGGAGTGCCGGCGTCCAGCCGGTGGGAGTAGAAGATGTCCACGTAGTCGAGGCCCGTCCGGGCGAGCGACTGGTCCAGGGAGGCCAGCAGGTACTTGCGGGAGCCGCCGCCCTGCCCGTAGGGGCCGGGCCACATGTCCCAGCCGGCCTTGGTGGAGATCACCAGCTCGTCGCGGTAGGGCGCCAGGTCCCGCTTCAGCAGCCGCCCGAAGTTCAGCTCCGCCGCGCCGTACGGCGGGCCGTAGTTGTTCGCCAGGTCGTGATGGGTGATCCCGAGGTCGAAGGCGCGCAGCGCGATCTCGCGCTGGGTCTCGAACGGGCGGTCGTCGCCGAAGTTGTGCCAGTAGCCCAGGGACAGGACCGGCAGGTCCAGTCCGGAACGGCCGGTGCGCCGGTAGCGCATGGTGCCGTCGTAGCGAGCGGGGTCCGCGACGTACGTCATCGGGTCTTCTCCGGGTGGTGCCGTAGGGGGTGCCCCGCGTGTGCGCGAGGGCCCGTCCACCCTGCTCCGTGGCGCCGCGCAAGTCCAACCGCCCGCCCGGATGGGATTGAGCGGTTCCGTTTCTGAATCGGAGGCAGGGGCAGGCGGTGATCAACGGAGCGAGAGGAAGGAGGCGCTCATGCGCGGTGCGAGGTCCGGCGGGGACGGACAGGACCGGGCGGGGCGGCGGGTGCCGGGGGCCGCGGGGCGGCTGCCGCGTCAGGTCCGGGAGGAGCTGACCCGCAGACTGCGCCGCAACCGGGGGGCCTTCCGGGCGGACGACGTCCAGGTCGTCGAGCCCCCGCTGCTCCGGCGCGCCGTCGGCGCCTCCGCGCTCGGCAACTGCATGGAGTGGTTCGACTTCGGTGTCTACAGCTACCTCGCCGCCACCATCGGCAAGGTGTTCTTCCCCGGAGCCTCCCCGGCCGCCCAGGTCATCTCCTCGTTCGCCGCCTTCGCCGCCGCCTTCGTCGTACGGCCCCTCGGCGGGCTGGTCTTCGGGCCGCTCGGCGACCGGATCGGGCGGCAGAAGGTACTCGCCACCACCATGATCATGATGGCGGCCGGCACCTTCGCCATCGGTGTGATCCCGGGCTACGCCACCATCGGCATCGCCGCGCCCGTGCTGCTCCTGCTGGCCCGCATGGTCCAGGGCTTCTCCACCGGCGGCGAGTACGGCGGGGCCACCACCTTCGTCGCCGAGTACTCCCCGGACCGCCGGCGCGGCTACCTCTCCAGCTGGCTCGACTTCGGCACCTTCACCGGCTACGCCCTCGGCTCGGCCCTGGTCACCCTGCTGAACCTGGCCCTGACGGACGACCAGATGCTCTCGTGGGGCTGGCGCGTGCCGTTCCTGATCGCCGGGCCGCTCGGCGTGATCGGCCTCTACATGCGGCTGAAGCTGGAGGAGTCCCCGGCCTTCCAGCAGCAACTGGACGAACACGAGAAGGCGTTGGCGCAGGAGTCGGCGGGAAGCGAGTTCAAGGAGATTGTTCTGGGCCACTGGCGGCCGCTGCTGGTCTGCATGGGCCTGGTACTGCTCTACAACGTCACCAACTACATGGTCACCGGCTATCTGCCGACCTATCAGACCGAGACCCTGCACCGCTCCAGCGGCTCCGCGGACGGTCCTGGTGCTCGTCGGGATGGTGTGGATCGTCGTCCTGATCACCTTCCTCGGCCGGCTCAGCGACCGGGTCGGCCGGCGGCCGGTCTACGCCGTCGCCGCGTCCGCGCTGATCGTGCTCGCCGTCCCCGCCTTCCTCCTCATCAAGGCGCACGGCACCTGGCCGCCGGTCCTCGGCGTGCTGCTCCTGTCCACGCTGCTGGCCTGCTTCGCCGCGCCCAGCGCCGCCACCCTGCCCGCCCTGTTCCCGACCGCCGTCCGCTACGCGGCCATGGGCATCGGCTTCAACGTCGCCGTCGCCGCGTTCGGCGGCACCACCCCGCTGGTCACCGCCGCGCTGGTCGACGTCACCGGTGACGACCTCATGCCCGCCTACTACCTGATGCTGGCCGGCGCCATCGGCCTGCTCACCGTCAGGTTCCTGCCGGAGAGCGCCCAGGTCCCGCTCAAGGGCTCGCAGCCGTTGGTCGGTTCGCGGGAGGAGAGGCGCGAACTCATCAGCACGTCCGAGGAGTTGTACGCCTTCACGCAGGAGCGGGAGAAGGCGCGGCGCGGCTGAGCCGCGGCCGCGTCGGGGACTTGTTCGATCCTACGAACTTCTGGTGCGCCGGGTTACCGGCCCTCACCGTGTTTGATAGGAAACTTTCCTACCAGTATGCGGTACCGACCAACCTCCCACCCCCCACTCCCCTTTGGAGCCTCTGTGGTGCACACAGACCGCGAAACGGCAGCCCCCGCGAGCCCCGCCGGGCCCTCCCGTCTCTCCCGCCGGACCGTCGTCGCCGCGCTCGGCGCCGTCGCCTCGGGCGCCCTGCTCGGAGTCTCCCGCGCCGGCACGGCCTCGGCCGCCGCGCCGGGCCTGGACGACCCGGCGAAGAAGGAGATCGCCATGAAGCTGGTGTCGAGCGCGGAGAACTCCTCGCTCGACTGGAAGGCCCAGTACAAGTACATCGAGGACATCGGCGACGGCCGTGGCTACACGGCCGGCATCATCGGCTTCTGCTCGGGCACCGGCGACATGCTCGACCTCGTCCAGCTCTACGCCGACCGCAAGCCCGGCAACGTCCTGGCCAAGTACCTGCCCGCCCTGCGAAAGGTCAACGGCACCGACTCGCACCAGGGCCTGGACCCCAACTACCCCAAGGACTGGCGCACGGCGGCCCAGGACACCGTGTTCCAGCAGGCCCAGAACGACGAACGCGACCGCGTCTACTTCAACCCCGCCGTCGCCCAGGGCAAGACCGACGGGCTGCGCGCGCTGGGCCAGTTCATCTACTACGACGCCATCGTCATGCACGGCGACGGCGACGACCCGACCAGCTTCCGCAACATTCGCAAGCGCGCCCTGCGCAGCGCCAAGCCGCCGGCCCAGGGCGGCGACGAGACGACGTACCTCAACGCCTTCCTGGACGCCCGGGTCTGGGCCATGAAGCAGGAGGAGGCACACAGCGACACCAGCCGCGTCGACACCGCGCAACGGGTCTTCCTGCGCAAGGGCAACCTCGACCTGAACACCCCGCTCGACTGGAAGGTCTACGGGGACAGCTACCACATCGGCTGACCTCCGCCAGGAGGCGTGCGGCAGGCCGGCGGGCGCGGACTCCGGCATCCGGGACCGCGGTACGGCGGCCTGCCGTGCCGCGGCCGGGCGAACACGGTCGGGCGGCCGAGCCCGGCACGGTGCCGGCGGCGGTCATCGGAGGACCGGATCACTGACCCGGCGGACCGGACGTGTCCCGGCTGGTGGGGCGCACTCGCACGGCACACCCGCGGCGAGGAAAGATGGGCGGTGAGCGAACGACCCACCGAAGCGGAGGAACGGACTCATGGCGCACGAGCGCGCCGGCCGGCCGGCCGGTCCCGAGGACCTTGTCGACGTGGCCCGGCTGGTCACGGCGTACTACACGCTGCACCCCGACCCGGCCGACCCGGGACAGCGGGTGGCGTTCGGCACCTCGGGCCACCGCGGCTCGTCCTTGGCGAGCGCCTTCAACGAGGACCACATCGCCGCCACCAGCCAGGCCATCTGCGAGTACCGGGCCGCCCAGGGCACCGACGGGCCGCTCTTCCTGGGCGCCGACACCCACGCCCTGTCCGAGCCGGCCAAGGCCACCGCGTTGGAGGTGTTCGCCGCCAACGAGGTGACCGTGCTCATCGACAGCGCGGACGGCTACACGCCCACGCCCGCCGTCTCGCACGCGATCCTGACCCACAACCGGGGCCGGGCCACGGGCCTGGCCGACGGTGTGGTCGTCACCCCGTCGCACAACCCGCCCGCCGACGGCGGCTTCAAGTACAACCCGCCGAGCGGCGGCCCGGCGGCCTCCGACGCCACCTCCTGGATCCAGGACCGCGCCAACCAGATCATCACGGGCGGTCTGAAGGACGTACGCCGCCTGCCGTACGCCCGCGCGCTCGCCGCGGACACCACCCGGCGGTACGACTTCCTCGGCACGTACGTCACCGATCTGCCCGGCGTCCTCGACCTGGACGCCGTCCGCGCCTCCGGCGTGCGCATCGGCGCCGATCCGCTCGGCGGCGCCTCCGTCGCCTACTGGGGCCGGATCGCCGACCAGCACGGCATCGACCTGACGGTGGTCAACCCGCACACCGACCCCACCTGGCGGTTCATGACGCTGGACTGGGACGGCCAGATCCGCATGGACTGCTCCTCGCCGTACGCCATGGCCTCCCTCATCGAGCAGCGCGACCGCTTCCGCATCGCCACCGGCAACGACGCCGACGCCGACCGGCACGGCATCGTCACCCCGGACGCGGGCCTGATGAACCCCAACCACTACCTCGCCGTCGCCATCTCCTACCTCTACCGGCACCGCGACCAGTGGCCGGCCGACGCGGGCATCGGCAAGACCCTCGTCTCCTCCACCATGATCGACCGGGTCGCCGGCGACCTCGGCCGCCGGCTCGTCGAGGTTCCCGTCGGCTTCAAGTGGTTCGTGGACGGACTGATCGGCGGCGACCTCGGGTTCGGCGGCGAGGAGTCGGCCGGCGCGTCCTTCCTGCGCCGGGACGGCTCGGTGTGGACCACCGACAAGGACGGCATCATCCTCGCCCTGCTCGCCTCCGAGATCACGGCCGTCACCGACAAGACCCCCTCGGAGCACTACGCCGACCTGACCGCCCGCTTCGGCGCACCCTCCTACGCCCGCATCGACGCCCCCGCGACCCGCGAACAGAAGGCGCTGCTCGCCAAGTTGTCGCCCGCGCAGGTCACCGCGGACACGCTGGCCGGGGAGGCGGTCACGGCCGTCCTCACCGAGGCGCCCGGCAACGGCGCCGCGATCGGCGGCATCAAGGTCACCACCGAGAACGCCTGGTTCGCCGCCCGGCCCTCGGGCACCGAGGACGTCTACAAGGTGTACGCCGAGTCCTTCCTGGGCGCCGACCACCTAGCCCGGGTGCAGGAGGAGGCCCAGGCCGTGGTGCTGGGAGCGCTCGGCGGCTGAGCGGGCGGTGGGGCGGCCTTGCGGGGCCGGAAGGCCGCCCTCGGCTCAGTTCCGTCCGCGCCCCGCGTCCAGCCGGGCCAGCACCGCCTCAGCCATGGCCGCCTCACCCTTGGCGTTCGGGTGCGCGGGGGCGGCGGGGGAGGCCGGTTGCAGCGGCTCGATCCAGCGGTCCGCCGGCGCCTTGCACATGTCGTGGCCGACCGTGGGGCCGTAGGTGTCGACGTACGCGGCCCGGTTCACGCCGGCCACCAGCCGCAGCATCAGGTTCAGCCGCTTCTCGGTGTCCCGCAGGTAGGCGAAGTCCTTCTGGGCGAAGGGGACTTGCGGGAAGCAGCCGCCGCCGTCGTCCGGGAGCAGGTCCGGGTAGCCGACGACGACCACCCGGGCGTGCGGTGCCCGGGCGTGCACGGCCCGCAGCACCCGGTCGACCTTCGGCGCGGTCCGCGCGACGGTGAGGGCCAACTGGTCGTGACCGGCGGCCGTGTAGGAGCGCTCGCAGGGATTGCCCGCGGGGTCCTGGGCGGCGAGGCGGGCACAGGTGCCGATGATGGAGCCGAAGCCGATGTCGTTGCCGCCGATCTGCAACGTGACCAGGTCCGTGTGCCGGTCCAGGGCGTCGAGCTGGGGCGGGTTGGTGCCCTGCGCCTGCCACATCTCGGCGGTCGTCGCCCCGCCGCAGCTCACGTCCGTGAACGCGGCCACCTGCCGCCGGGCGGCCACGAGCGAGGGGTAGTTGTGGTCCGAGCGCGCGCAGTCGGCGTCCACCTGCCGGGGGATGCCGGGGCCCGAGGTGTAGGAGTCGCCGAGCGCCACATAGGCGGTCGCGCGGCCGGGGCCGCCGGGATGCGCCGCGGCCGGTACCGTGCCGGCGGCGACGAGGGCGCAGCCGCCCAGAGCCGCTCCGAGCACGGCGCTCCGCCGCCGGCCTCTCGTCCCGCCCGCCGGACGCGTGTCGTGCGCCATGGAACCTCCCCCTCAACACCGCTGCGGCGCGCGGCGGCGGCACCGGAGAGCGGCCCTCGCGCGTTCGACCGGGCCTGTATACCGTCCGGTAGGTGTCGCCGACCAGAAGCGGGACGCGACGAGTTGAGGGGGAGGGCTGGAGGAACCGCCTCGCGGGCGGGGCCGGTTCAGACCCCGGACGCCTGCTCCGCCGTGGTGACGGACTGGAGCGGGGACGCCGTCCGGAGCAGGGAGTCGTCCTCCGGGCGGGCGCCGGAGAGGCGGTGGCGGGCGGCGATCAGGGCCATGGCGACGTCCCGGGTGCCGGTGGCCACGCACAGCGTGTAGGAGACGTCCGCGAGCCGCTGCCGGGCCTCCGGTGTGCTCTCCTCGGCCCCGAGCAGGGTGAGTGCCTCGTACTGGGCGATGAGGTCCTCCAGTACCGCGGGGTGTGCCATGAGCATGCGATCCGCCTCCCTGATGGGTCGCCGATGTACGAGGTCGCAGCGCGAATACCCGGGCATCCGCCGTGCATGCCCCCCGTTTCCCCTTGACGGCCGGAAGTGTGAGTGGTTGAGTACTCACATGAAGACCGAACGGACCCGTCAGCTGTCCACCGCCGAGGAGCGTCGCGAGACGGTGCTGCGCACCGCGATCGGAGCCTTCGCGGCCCGTGGGTACTTCGGCACCACCACCACCGAGGTGGCCAAGGCGGCCGGCATCTCCCAGGCGTACGTCTACCGGCTCTTCCCGAACAAGGAACTGCTCTTCACGGCCGTGGTCGAGCACTGCTTCGTGCAGGTGCGGACCTGTCTGGAGCGGGCGGCGGCGCAGGCGCGGGGCAGTTCGCCGGAGGTGGTGCTCGGCGCCATGGGAGACGCCTACGCGCGGCTGATCAGCGACAACGACCTGATGCTGATCCAGCTGCACGCGCAGGCCGCCGCCGTGTCGGAGCCCGCCGTGCGGGAGGCCGTACGGCAGGGGTACGCGCTGCTGGTGGAGTACGTGCGCGGCGCCTCGGGCGGCAGTGAGGAGCAGGTGCAGGAGTTCTTCGCGCGGGGCATGCTGTGCCACCTGATCGTGTCGATGGGGGTGGACGAGGTGGACGCCCCCTGGACGCGGACGCTGGCCGCCGGGATGCGGCACTACTGAGCCGGGGTTCCGGGCGTCGCGGGATCGCGGCGGGGCGAGGTGCGACACCTCGCCTTCTCTTCGGCCCGAAGAGTGAGTGGTCAACCACACTATCTACTGTCCGTTCTGGAGCCCGTCGTGAAGTCACTGTCCGGCACCCGCCCCGTCCGTCCGCGCGCCGCCCTGGCGGCCCTGGCCGGCGCCCAGTTCACCGTCATGCTCGCCACCTCCGTCGTCAATGTCGCCCTGCCGCGCATCCAGTCCGGCCTGAGGCTGTCGGACGCCGCCGCCCCCTGGGTCGTCAACGCCTACGGCCTCGCCTTCGGGGCCCTGTTGCTCGCCGGCGGGCGGGCGGCCGACGTCCTCGGGCGCCGCCGGACCCTGCTCACGGGGCTCACCGTCTTCGGCACCGCGTCCCTGGCGGCCGGACTCGCCCCCTCCGCCGGACTGCTCATCGCCGCCCGCGCCGTGCAGGGCGCCGGCGCCGCGGTGGTCGCACCCGCGGCTCTGGCGCTGGTGATGGACGTCTTCCCGCCCGGGCCGGGACGCGGACGCGCCCTCGGGGTGTGGGGAGCGGTGTCCGGCGCCGGTGCGGCGGCCGGAGTGCTGCTCGGCGGGCTGCTGACCCAACTGCTGGGCTGGGCCTGGACCTTCCACGCGGTCGCCCTCGGCACCACCCTGGTCGCCGGGGGAGTGACCCTCCTCGTGCCCCGCGTCCCCGGCGGCGCCCCGGGCCGGTTCGACCTCCTGGGCACGACCGCCGTGACCTCGGCGCTGACCGCGCTGGTCTGGGGGCTGACGGCGGCGCGCCGCACCGGCTGGAGCGCCCCGCAGGTGCTCGCCGCCTTCGCCGTCGCGGCCGTCCTGCTGGTGGCCTTCGTCCGCGTCGAGCGCCGGCACCCCGCTCCACTGCTGCCACCCCGTCTCCTCACCACGGGTGCCGTCACCGCCGGGAACGTCCTGATGGCCCTGCTCGGCTCGGTGTGGATCGCGCTGTTCTTCTTCCTGCCGCTCTACCAGCAACAGGTCCTGGGACACGGCCCACTGGTCACCGGCCTGGGCCAGCTCCCCCTGGCCGCCGCCACCATGCTCGGCTCGGCCCTCGCGCCGCGCCTCGCCCGCCGACCGGGCCCGCCGGCCACCGTCGGCGCGGCCCTGCTCACCGAGGCCGCCGGACTGCTGTGGCTGGCCCGCATCCGCGCCGACGGCGGCTACGCCGCGGACGTCCTCGGGCCGACGCTCCTCATCGGACTGGGGCTGGGGGCCGCGTTCGTCCAGCTCACCGCCCTCGCCGTGGCCGGCGTCCCGCGAGCCGACGCCGGACTGGCCGGGGGACTGGTGAACACGACCCGGCAGGTCGGCGGCGCGATCGGCCTCGCCGTACTGACCACCCTGGCGGGTTCCGTCACCGCCCACGCGGCCACCGGCGGTCCGCACCCGGAAGCGCTCACCGCCGGCTACCGCGCCGCCTTCGCCGTCTGTGCCGCCCTGCTCACCCTGACCGCGGCCCTCGTCCCCGCCCTGACCCGCCGCCGGGCGGTACCGAGCGCGGTCCCCCGGACCGGGACCGGTCCGTCCGCGCACTGAACCAGTCCACCACCGTCACGACCACCTGAGAGGAACACCCCTCATGCACACCATCGACGAACACGCCCCCGTCGTCGTCCGGCTCTCCACCGTGATCGACGCCCCGCTCGCCACGGTCTGGGAGCTGCACACCGCCATCGACGCCTGGCCTGCCTGGAACGCCGGCGTCGAGTCCGCCCGGCTGGACGGTCCACTGCGGCCCGGGGCCACGTTCACCTGGCGCACCCACGGCCTGGACATCACCTCGACCGTCCGCGAGGTGGTCCCGGGCGAGCGGATCGTCTGGGGCGGCCCCTCCGCCGGCATCACCGGCATCCACGTGTGGACCTTCGAGCAGACCGGCGACCAGGTCACCGTCCGCACCGAGGAGTCCTGGAGCGGCGCCCCCGTCGAGGCCCGGCCCGACGAACTGGGCACGGCCCTCCGCCAGTCCCTGGAGGCCTGGCTGAGCGCCCTCACGTCCCGCGCCGAGCAGTCGTAGTGACCCGGCGAGCACCTCACCACGCTCCAGCAGCGCGCACACGAAGGAAGAGGACACCACGATGAGCACCAAGCCCTACCTGATCGGCCACTACGAGCCCGTCGCCGACGAGATCAGCGCCACGGCGCTCCCGGTCGAGGGCACCCTGCCGCCCGAGCTGACCGGCCGGCTCATCCGTAACAGCCACAACCCCAAGCCGGGTGTCACCCCCAGCCACTGGTTCAAGGGCAGCGGCATGGTCCACGGCATCCGGCTGCGCGAGGGCCGCGCCGAGTGGTACCGCAACCGCTGGGTGCGCACCCCGGCCCTGGACGGTGCCCCCTACCTGACCGAGCACGGCCCCGACCTCACCGCCAGCACCGCCGGCACCCACGTCATCGAACACGCCGGACGCCTCCTGGCGCTGTGTGAGGCCAACTTCCCCTTCGAACTGACCCCCGAGCTGGAGACCGTCGGCGCCTACGACTTCGGCGGCACGCTGCGCGGCGCCATGACGGCACATCCCAAGACCGACCCGGTCACCGGTGAGCTGCACTTCTTCGGCTCCTCGCCGTTCCCGCCGTACCTGGTGTACTACGTCGCGGACGCCAAGGGGCACATCACCCACAGCGCCGAGGTCCCGGGCGCCACCGCCTCCCTGAAGCACGACTTCGCCCTCACCCGGCACCACGTCGTCTTCATCGAGGGCACCGTCACCTTCGACCCGGACGAGCACTCCGGCATCCCGTACGGTTGGAACGACGCCCAGCCCGCCCGCATCGGGATCGTGCCGCGCGGCGGCGACGGGGCGGACCGCGTCCGCTGGTTCCCGATCCAGCCCGGCAACATGCTCCACGCCGCCAACGCCTACGAGGACGAGCGCGGCCGGATCGTCCTGGAGGGACCCACCGTCGACCGCGAGGGCTTCCGGCTCTCGTGGAACTGGTGGGTCGGCGCCCCGGGCCGCGGGACCGAGCCCAACGCCCGCTCCCACACCCGCCGCTGGGTGATCGACCTGGCGGCCGGCAGCGTCGACGAGCGGATCATCGACGACCTCGCCGTCGAGTTCCCCACCCTCAACGAGGACTACCTCGGCGCCGAGCACCGCTACCAGTACGCCGTCTCCTTCCCCGACCACGACGGCATCGGCGGCTACGGCATCGTCAAGTACGACCGGCGGACCGGCGCCCGCCGGGTCCGCCCGACCGGCGACGCCCGGCTGCCCAGCGAGGCCGTCTTCGTGCCCGTCGCGGGCGGCACCGCCGAGGACGACGGCTATCTGCTCACCGTCGTCTCCGACCTCAAGCAGGACGCTTCCCGCCTGCTCGTCCTCGACGCCGTCGGCCTCGGCCAGGTCGCCGCCGTCGACCTGCCCCGCCGGGTGACGGCCGGCATCCACGGCTCCTGGATCCCGGACAGCGCGCTCGACGGGGACACCGGGGAGCGCTGACCGGACGGACTCGGGGGGGGGGGGGGGGGGGGGGGGGCGGTGGGGGGGGGGTGTGGGGGGGGGGGGGGGGGGGGGGGGGGGGGGTGGGGGGGGGGGGGGGGGGGGGGGGTGGGTGGG
>NZ_JBVHWM010000015.1:0-127599 GCF_055564375.1 Streptomyces sp. NPDC029138 | reverse complement strand
TGTCACGAGAGTGTGGTCCCCCCCTGCCGCCTTCTGTGCGGGGCGGGGGGAAGAGGGACGGGGAACGGGGGGGCCGCTCTTTTTGTGTTTGTTTTTTTTTTTTTTCTGGGGGGGGGGGGGGGGACCCCCCCCCCCCCCCCGGGCCACGGGATCAGGACCGGGTCAGCCGGCGGAGGCGGGGCCGAGGAAACGCTGCGCGTAGACCACGCCCTGTCCGTAGGCGCCGGCGTGCTCCTGGACGATGTCCATGACGGCGCCGTAGGTCTCCTGACGGCCCCAGTCACGCTGGAGTTCGAGCATGACGGCCAGCCAGTTGACGGGGACGGCGCCGGCCGCCGTCATCCGCTGTACGGCGTTGTCGTGCGCGACCTGGGTGGCGCCGCCCGAGGCGTCGGTGACGACGTAGACCTCGTATCCCTGGTGGAGCGCCGAGAGGGCGGGAAGGGCGACGCACACCTCGGTCCACAGGCCGGCCATGACGATCTTCTTGCGGCCGGTGGCCACGACCGCCTCCACCACGGCCGGGTCCTCCCAGGGGTTCATCGTGGTGCGGTCGATGACCTTGTGGTCGGGGAACACCTGGGCCAGCTGGGGCAGGATCGGGCCCGAGAAGGTGTCGGCGGCCACCGTGGTCAGCACCGTCGGCACGCCGAAGGCCGCGGCGGCCTTGGCGAGCCCGACGGTGGCGTTGATGACGGCCCCTCGGTCGTCGCTGCCCACCGCGAAGAACATCTGCGGCTGGTGGTCGGCGAAGAGGAAGACGGTGTTCTCGGGCGTGAGCAGGTCGGGGCTGGGACCGGGCTGGACGGTGGTGAGTTCGGACATGGTGGGCGCTCCTCGGATGTGTGGTGTGAGTGATGTGATCGGACAGGGCTGCTCGGCGGCGTGCCGTCGCGGCCGGGGTGGAAGGTCGAGTGGGGGCGCGGTGGCCCTCAGTGCGCGAAGCAGCTGTCGAACGGACCGTCGTCGGCCGTCTGGTCCGGCAGCAGGCCACGCCGGACGCGCCATAGACGGTGCTCGTCGGACTCCGCGATGGCCTCACTCAGGAGTTCGGCCTGACGGGCACCGGCGCCGGCCGCCTGGTAGCCGCCGTAGTGGGCCACGGGGCTCCATCCGGGGCTGACGGCGGGGAGGGCGTCGTCGAGACCCTCGTACTCGGCCGCGGCGTAGACGATGCGGCCGCCGACGACGGTCAGGAGGGACTCGATGTGCGGGATGTCCGGTTCCGGTACCGTGAAGAAGTCCCGGTCCAGGACGGTGAGATCGCCCAGGTGGCCTGGCCGCAGCAGGCCCTTGGCCTCTTCTTCGCCGGTGAGCCGGGCTCCGCCCATGGTGTACAGGTCGAGTGCGGTGGCCCGATCGACCCGGTTGGGCCGGGGGTGGAGCGTCAGGCCGCCGACGGTGCGGCCGGAGACGAGCCAGTGCAGGGCCACCCAGGGGTTGTAGGAGGTGACACGGGTGGCGTCGGAGCCGGCCGCCACGGTCAGTCCGCGCTGCAGCATGGCCCGCAGCGGCGGCGCTTCGGCGGCTGCGGCGGGTCCGTAGCGGCGGACGAACGCCTCTCCCTGGAACGACAGGCGGTTCTGCACCGAGAGGGCGCCGCCCAGGGCACCGACCCGGTCCAGGCTCTCGTCGGAGATGGTCTCCGCATGGTCGAACAGCCAGCGCTGTCCCGCGGGGAACAGCCCCTCGGCGGCCAGCTTCTCGAGCACCTTCAGGTCGCGGCGGATGGTCTCGTCGTAGGTGGCGTGCAGCCGGAAACCCCAGCCGTTCTCCATGAGCAGGCGCACCGCGGCCTCGAACTCGCCCTCGTAGGAGCCGAGTTCCGGGCGCGGCTGGGCGAAGTTCTCGAAGTCCGCCGCCGCCCAGACGAGGTTCTCCCCCGCCCCGTTCAGGCGCAGCCACGCGTCGCCGTCGCCCGGCCGGACCATGTCCGTCCACCGCTTCAGGTCGCTCAGCTCCTGCCCGGGTGTCTGCGGGAACAGGTGGTAGGCGATACGGAGGGTCAGTTCGCCGCGACGGGCGAGCTCGGTGACCGTCTCGTAGTTCTCCGGGAAGGACTGGAAGCCGCCCGCGGCGTCGATCGCCGAGGTCAGGCCGAACCGGTTGAGCTCGCGCAGGAAGTGGCGGGTGGAGAGCTCCTGGTCCGCGGCGTCGAGGACGGGCGCCTTCGCCAGAGTGGAGTACAGGATCAGCGCGCTGGGTGCGGCGAGCAGCATGCCCGTCGGTTCGCCGTCCCGGCCCCGCACGATCCGGCCGCCGCGCGGGTCGGGCGTGTCACGGGTCAGTCCGGCGGCCTTGACGGCGGCCCGGTTGAGGATCGCCGACTGGTACAGATGCAGGACGAACACCGGGGTGTCGGGGGCGGCCGCGTTCAGCTCGGCGGGGGTGGGCAGGCGCCGTTCGGCGAACTGCTCGGCCGTCCAGCCCCCGACCACCCGCACCCACTGGCCCCTCGGTGTGCGGCCGGCCTGCTCCCTCAGCATCTCGAGCGCCCGGCGCAGGGTGCGCACGCCGTCCCAGCGCAGCTCCAGCACGTAGTTGAGCCCGCCGCGGATCACGTGCAGATGAGCGTCGTTCAGCCCTGGGATCACGCGGCGGCCGAGGGCGTCGACGACCTGGGTGGAAGCTCCGACGAACGGGGCGATGTCCCGGTCGTCCCCGAGGGCCGTGATCCGGCCGTCGGTGATGGCCAGTGCCTCGGCCTGCGGACGGTGCGGATCGCCGGTGTGTATCTTCGCGTTGCGCACCACCAGATCGGCGGCGCCGTCCGCTGCGGCGAGTGCTTCGACGCCGCCGACGGGCATGCTTGTCACGCCTGTGCCTCCTTCGGATGGGAAAGGTCGATCGGTTCCGCGGTGCTGTAGAAACCGCGATCGCGCCACGCGGCGCTGCTCTTCCCTCACGAGCGGGATGCGTCGTGCGGGTCGGGGGCCGGAGGTGAACTCGTAGGCGAAGGCGCCGTGTTCACCGGCGAACCGTCGTAGCCAGTGTGTGGAGGCGGGCGGCCGCGGGGCATCAGTCGCGTGACTGGGGAAGCGCGAAACGGTAGTGGCGGCCCGGTCGTCGAACCCGCCACGCGGTCAGTCGGTGTGCGGGCGCGTCGTACGGCGTTCGACTGCCGCGACGCCGAGACGCGCGGGTAGGTACTGTCGGCGATCCGCGCTTGCGTGCTCACCGCGACTCGATCACCTGCGGCCGCGCCGGACGCCTGTCCCGCCCGGACAGCCGGTCTCCGCGGGCACTGGTCCGGGAAGCAGACGGACGGGCGCCGCCCGAGCCGGTGCGGGGCGTCGGCGGACCGGCGGACCGGCAGGGCTCCCGGGCGGACCGGGCGCGGACCCGGTCCTGCGGCCTCCAGGGGGACGGCAGCCGGATGAGGGGCACCGAGATCGGCGCGTACGACTGACAGGTGGCCAGGGCGGGAGGAGGAAGGTCCGGCTCGCGGCCACCGCCAGGAAGGCGGGGCGCCGGGCGGCCCGGTCGGCAGTGGAGTCGGCCCGGGTCGGGTGCCGCGCCGGTCCGGGGAGGAGTGGCCGTCCGGCGCTCGCCGGCCTGGAGGCCGGTGCCCCCCGAGGGCCAGGGCGAGCCGGGAGACCGCCGGCCGGGAAAGGCTGCGCCGGAGAGCGCAGAGCCCGGAGGGGGTGAGCCGAGAAGGGGTGCACCGGGGTCGCGGGGAGCCGGGAAAGGGGGTGGCCCGTCGGCTCGCTACCGATGTCCTGCGTCTGCCTGCGGGCGGTGCGCGGCCGGCGGTGAGCACCTGCGAGGTGTCGGTTCTCGCGCGACCGGGAGAGCACGGAGGGCGAGGAGACGGGCAGTGGCACGAGGCGCCCGCCGGCAGCGGGGAGTCAGGTCAGGGAAGGCCGACGGGCCGGGCGGGCGGCCACCGCCCGCCCGGGAAGTTCACGCGGCGGGAGGCGCCCACAGGGGCTCCGGGACGGTCGCGCCGAAGTGGCCCCCCCCATGTGTTGCGGCTGGCCACCTCGTGGACCGGTCGCCGGTTCGCCGCCACGCCCCAGCGGCCGAGCGGGTAGCCGAGCGCGAGCATGACGTTCATCCGCCAGCCGTCCTCGGCCGGCACCCCGAGCAGCTTGTGCACGGTCTCCTCCTCGTACCGCAGCACCGTCGTGATGACGCCGCCGACGCCTTCCGCCCGGGCGGCGAGCAGAGTGCTCCAGATGGCCGGGTAGATGTTCGCGCCGCCGTGGTCGTCGATCGAGAAGACGAAGAGCAACAGGGGGACGTCGGCCAAGTGTTCGGCGAAGTGGTCACCCGATGCCTTGATCCGGCGCATCGTGGCGGCGTGCTCCTCGGGGTCGTGAATCGTCTGGGCGAGCGCCCCCCGGGCGATGTCCGCGTATTCCTTCGCGCGGCACCTGCGGTACAGCTCGGCGAGCTCGCGCTTGCGGTCGGGGTCGTCCACGACGAGGAAGTGCCAGCGTTGGGCGTTGCCGCCGTTCGGCGCGCGGATGGCGGCGTCGAGGATGCGGCACTGCGTCTCCAGCGGGATGGGGTCCTCGCGCATGCGCCGCATCATCCTGGTGGTGTACAGAGCCTCGTACACGTCCATGCGGTTCTCCTGAGGCAGCCGGGCGGAGATCGCGCAACGCCGACGGGCGGCCGACACTCCGGGAATTGGTTCGGTTGGATCGATTGACGCACTTCGGTCCGCCGGCCGTGGTGGTTGGGCCACTGAGGGGTCCGCAGAGGGAAGCGACGGCCGCGCCCGTGCCGGCCGCCGCTGTGGGCCGCCGTTCAGCCACGCGTGCTGCCGGCCACCTGTCCGAGCGCCTCGTCCGCGAGGCGTTCGAACTCCGACAGGGGCCGGAGGCCGGAGACCAGGCGTCCCGCGATGAGCCAACCGGGAGTCGCGTGGACGCCGGCCCCTCTGCCGAGCGCCTCCGCCCGCGCGAGCGCCGACCGGGCGCTGCCGTCCGCGAGGGCGGCACGCAGCGCTTCCACGTCGACGCCTGACGCCTCGGCGTGGCGGTCGACCACCCGGGGGTCCCCGATGTCCTCCCCCAGAGCGAAGTGCGCGGCGAACAGGTGCTTGATCAGACCGGCCGCCGCGTCGGGCTGGTGCAGCCGCACCCACTCCGCAGCGGACAGTGCCGTCCGGGTGTCGGGAAGCCGGGAGGGCCAGGTCAGCGGCAGCCCGGCCCGGGCGGCCTCCTCTTCGAGCATCTCGTACATCGGCCCGTTGCGCGGGCCCGCCTCGATCCCGCCGGGCGGGATCTCGGGATGGATCTGGAAGGGGAGGTGGACGACCTCCAGACCGCGTCGTTCGAGGAGCTCGTTCCTCGGCTGGGCGACGTAGCAGAACGGACAGAGGAGGTCGAACCAGTGCGGGACCCTGTGCGGTGCCGCCGTAGGTCCGTGATCGTCGTCGCTCATGACAGCGCGCCTTTCGGTCCGTTCCGGCCGGGCTTCCGCACCCTCGCGGGCATTAGATTACAGCTATTAACTGTAACTCAATGCGGAGGGGCAGGCAAGAGACCGCGCCCGCGGCCGGGCCGTCTTCCCCGTGTGAGCAACGCCCAGGCGCGGGAACGGGCAGGCGACTCCGGGGGTTGGGTGCCGGCCGGTGCGACGGGCCTCTCGCCACGCGCCCGGTGGACCGCCACGGCCTACCTAGGAACCGCGTCTAGGTCATTGCGCGGATGTGTGCCCGGGCCCGCCCGACGAATCCTGGACGGGTGAGCGGCCCCGGCACCGGTGCCGATCCCACGAACTCCCGTGTTTCCACCGAGAAGAGGCAATCGCATGCCGTACATCACCGTGGGTGAAGAGAACTCCACCTCCATCGATGTCTACTACGAGGACCACGGCGACGGGCAGCCCGTCGTCCTCATCCACGGTTTCCCGCTGGACGGGCATTCGTGGGAGAAGCAGACGGCCGCGCTGCTGGAGGCCGGGTACCGGGTCATCACCTACGACCGGCGTGGTTTCGGCCGGTCCAGCCAGCCCACCACCGGCTACGACTACGACACCTTCGCCGCCGACCTCGACACCGTCCTGCGCACGCTGGGCCTCGACGACGTCGTGCTGGTCGGGTTCTCCATGGGTACCGGCGAAGTCGCCCGCTACATCAGCCGCTACGGCTCCGGCCGCGTCGCCAAGGCCGCCTTCCTCGCCTCCTTGGAGCCCTGCCTGCTGAAGACGGAGGACAACCCCACCGGCGCGGCGCCGCGCGAGTTCTTCGAGGACATCGTCGCTTCGGTCAAGGCGGACCGGTACGCCTACTACACCGAGTTCTACCGGGACTTCTACAACCTGGACGAGAACCTCGGCACCCGCATCAGCGAAGAGGCGCTGCGCAACAGCTGGAACGTGGCCGCCGGCGGCGGTTTCCACGCGGCCGCGGCCGCGCCGCTGACATGGTTCACCGACTTCCGCGAGGACATCTCCGCCGTCGACGTGCCCGCGCTGATCCTGCACGGCACCGCCGACAACATCCTGCCCATCGACGCCACCGGCCGCCCCTTCCACCGCGCCCTGCCCAGCGCCGAGTACGTCGAGATCGAGGGCGCGCCCCACGGCCTGCTGTGGACCCACGCCGACGAGGTCAACCAGGCCCTCCTCACCTTCCTCGCCAAATAGGAGAGTCACCGGCCCGCGCCGCGCCCGCACCGTTCGATGCGGCGCGGCTACGTGACGTGGTACCCGGCCGGAACAGGAGCACGAGAGGCAGACATGGAGGCACGGATGCGCCTGCGGCCCCTGGCCGACGTGTGGGACTGGCAGCGGCACGCGGCCTGCCGCGGCCTGGACAGCGAGGTGTTCTACGCGCCGCCGGGGGTCCGTGGTGAGGCCAGGCGACGCCGCGACCAGCTGGCCCGGGCGGTCTGTGACGGCTGCCCCGTTCGAGCCGTGTGCGCGGACTTCGCCCTGCGTCACGGGGAACGGCACGGGGTGTGGGGCGGGATGAGCGAGCAGGAACGACGCGCCTTGCTGGACGCCGCGCCCCGGCCGAACCGCACCGGCCGCACCGCCTGAGGCAGCGGCGCGCCGAGCCCGGGGCCGAGGTGCGCCCCGCAGCACCCCGCCGCGCACGGGGCGGGCGCGCACGGCTGTGCACGATGGGAACGAGAAGCGTGCCTCAGTCGCACCGCCCGCTCGTCGTCGAGGTACTCGGCGAGATCGATCTCCTGTCGGCGCCACCGCTCGAACGGGGTCTGCGACAGTACATCGCACAGGGGTGCCGGCTGCTGGAAGTCGGCCTGAATGGCGTGACGTTCACGGATTCGGGTGTCATCGGCGTCCTGCTGCGCCTCGACGGGGATGCGGTCCACGGCCGGCACCGCGTGTCCGACTGCCGGGATGTCGAGGGCGGATGAGTCCCGCTGCCGGCGGGACGGCCGGCCCCGGGTGCGGAGCGAAGGTGGCGCGTAGGGTCGTCGTCGTGTCGCGAGGAGCGGGACACCGCCGTCGGCCGGCCCGCCACGGACAGGAGCAGTCATGAGCGAGATCGCCGGACCGGGCACGACACCCGGCAGGCCACCTGTCCCGGTGGAGATGTCCGCCGAGGACTACACGGCGTCGACCGAGGAGGCGCTGGCGGTGCTGGCCGCCCACGGGCAGCGCGGGCAGCGCCCCGCCGATGTGCGGCAGGCGCGGGCCGACACCGCCCTGACGGCGCTGTTCGGTCCCTCTTTGCCCACGGCCTCGGTGACGTCCGCCGTCGTCCCGGGTCCTGCCGGGCCGCTGACGCTGACGGTGTACCGGCCCGTCGAGGACCGGCCCGCCGAGACGCGTCGGCCGCGCCCGGGGCTGGTGTACCTCCACGGCGGCGGCTTCGTGCAGGGCGGCCCGGACAGCCACAGCGGGTTCCTCCGTGCGCTGGCCGGGGCGACCCGGCACGTGGTCGTCGGTGTCGACTACCGGCTGGCGCCGGAGAACCGGTTCCCCGCCGCGGTGCTCGACGCCGAGGCCGCTACCCGTCATGTCGCCGCGCACGCCGGGGATCTGGGCATCCACCCGGCGCGGTTGGCGGTGGGCGGGGACAGCGCCGGTGCCACGCTGGCCGCCGTGGTCGCGCAGCAGTGCCGTGCGTGGGGCGGCCCGGAGCTGGTCCACCAGGTCCTGATCACGCCGCTGACGCTGTACCCGCCGCAGGCCGACACCGTCAGCCGGCAGGAGCTGGGCGAGGGGTACTTCCTCACCAACGAGCTGCTCGACTGGTACGCCGAGTGCTATGTGCCGGACGCCGCCGACCGCACCGACCCGCGCGCGGCACCGGCGCTGGCGTCGGATCTCAGCGGCCTTCCGGCCGCCACTGTGATCACGGCGGGCCTCGACCCGCTGCGGGACGAGGGCGAGCAGTACGCCCAGGCGCTGCACGCCGCCGGAGTGGATGTCCGGGTGCGCCGCCAGCGGGGCGCGTTCCATCTGCTCTGGCTGGCCACCAAGGTCGCCCCGGCCGTCCAGGCGGAGGTCATCGATGTGATCAGGGAGCGCCTCGGCGCGGCCTGAGGCACTCCCCGGCCGTGCCCCGGACCCGCGGGTCTCCGGGCCGCTCCGCCTTCGGTGCGGCCGCGATCGGCATCGCCTCTCATTCAGCGAGAAGTTTCTTTTAACGCTCAACTAAAGGTGCTAGTGTCTCGCCGATCGATCGGGCGGCGGACGCTCCCGGCCCGATCGCATGACGCGCCTCGGCCGAATGGAGCGATGCCTGGTGAGCTTGGCCGACCCCCTGCGAGACGGCGCCGACGCATTGGTGGGGCGCGATCAGGACCTCGCCCGCATCGCGGCCTTCCTCACCAGCCCGCACACCGGGCGGGCCCTGCTGCTGTCCGGTGATCCCGGCGTGGGAAAGACCATGGTCCTGCACGCCGCGGCGCAGGCCGCGGCGGACAACGGAACACGCGTGCTGCGCGCCGCCGGCGTCCAGTTCGAGGCGGACGTGAGCTACTCCGGCCTGAACCAGGCCCTCCTGCCCCTGCGTGAGGGACTGGACCGCCTCAGCGCCACCCACCGCGACGCCATCCAGGTCGCCCTGGGCTTCGGAGCGGGCTCACCCCCGGAGCGGCTGCTCGTCTCCAACGCCGCACTGACCCTGCTGCAGGAGGCGGCCGCGGAGAGCCCGGTGCTGCTCGTCGTCGACGACCTGCCCTGGATCGACCGGGCGAGCGCCGCCGTCTTCGGCTTCATCGCCCGGCGCCTGTCCGGCAGCCGCGTCAGTTTCCTGTCGGCCTCGCGCACCGGGGCGGACGGCTTCTTCGAGAGCGGCGGCCTGCCGACCTACGAACTGCCGCCCCTCGACACCGACGCGGCCACCCACCTGGTCGACCAGTGCTTCCCCCGGCTCGCCCGTCAAGTACGCCGGCGCCTTCTGGACACCGCGCAGGGCAATCCCCTGGCCCTGCTGGAGCTGCCCGCCACGCTGCGGACGAGCCAGCGCACGGCACTCGAGGCCCTGCCCGCGGTCCTGCCGCTCAGCAGACGCCTGCAATCCCTGTTCGTCTCCCGCATCCGGAACCTGCCGGCCGCGACCCGCCACCTGCTGCTCCTGGCCACCCTCGACGGCAGCGGCGACCTGGGCGTCCTGCACGCGGCGGGGCGGGAGATGGACGGCGACACCGGTCTGGAGGACCTCGCCCCCGCCGAGCACGACCAGCTCGTACGCCTGGACGAGCGCACCCGCCGGCTGGTGTTCCGCCACCCGTTGATCAGCTCGGCCGTGGTCGAGGCGTGCGCCAGCGGCCTGCGCCGCGCGGCCCACCGCGCGCTCGCCCAGGTACTGACCAACGATCCGGAACGCCGGGCCTGGCATCTCGGGGAGGCGACGCTCGAACCCGACGAGCAGGTCGCCCTCCAACTGGAAGAGGCCGCCCACCGCATCCTCAGCCGCGGGGACGCCGTGGCCGCCATCGCGCGGCTCACCCGAGCGGCGGACCTCAGCCCGGCCGGGCGGGACCGCGCCCGCCGTCTGGCGGAGGCCGCCTACATCGGCGCCGACGCGACGGGGGCGCTGCACAGCGCCTCGGAGCTGCTGGAGGACGCACGCCGCGCCGACCCGCGGCACGCCAGGTCGTTGCACTCGGTCGCCGCCGCGGTGCAACTCCTGCTGAACCGGGACGGTGACGTGGCCACCGCCCACCGGCTGCTGGTCGGCGCCATCGAGGAGGGCACGCACCGCTACGACGCGAACGACGTCTCACTCACCGACGCCCTCCACCTGTTATTGCTGGTGTGCTTCTACGGTGGCCGGGCGGAGCTGTGGCCGCCTTTCCGCACGGCGCTCTCGCGGCTGCGCCCGGAGGCCCCGCGCCTGCTCTACGTCGCCCACCAGACCTTCGCCGACCCGGCGCGCACCGGGGCGGGAGCGGTGGAGCAGCTCGGCCAGATCCTCGACACCGTCATGGAGGAGTCGGACCCCGCACGCATCGTGCGGATCGGCACCGCGTCGATCTACCCGGACCGGCTCTCCGCCCTGCGCGAGCCGTCCTGGCACGTGGTGCGCCAGGGACGGGACGGCGGGCCGATGCGCAGGCACCTGGGTGGCCTGATGCACCTGTGTCTCGACGGCTACCACACGGGCCGCTGGGACGAGGTCGCCGAACTCACGGACGAGGGACTGGAGTTGTGCGAGACGTCCGGTTACGCCTTCTTCGCCTGGTACTTCCACTACAACAAGGCGATGGTGGCCGCGTCCCGCGGGGACTCCGGCACCGCGCAGGCGCTCGCCGACCGGATGATGGACTGGGCGACGCCGCGGGGCGTGCGTTCGGCCGTCCACTACGCCCACCACGTCCACGCCGTGGCGAGCATCGCGGAGGGCGACTTCGAGGAGGCGTACCGGCATGCGACCGCGGTGTCCCCCGCAGGCAGCCTGGCACCGTACGCGCCGCACGCGCTGTGGCTCGTCTTCGACCTGGTGGAGTCCGCGGTGCGCACCAACCGCCGCGCGGAGGCCGCCCTCCATGTGCGTGCGCTGCGGGAGGCGCGCCTTGACGTCTTCTCGCCCCGGCTCGCCCTGCTGACCGGTGGCTGTGCCGCCCTCGCCACGGAGGACGAGGAGGAGGCGGTGAGGCTGTTCGAGGAGACGCTGGGCGGACCGGACGTGGACCGCTGGCCGTTCGACCTGGCGCGGGTGCGGCTGGCCCAGGGTGAGCGGCTGCGCCGTGCCCGTGCCACGACGGACTGCAAGGGACCCCTCGTCGACGCGTTGCGGACCTTCCAGCAGCTGCGTTCCCGGACGTGGGCGGAGCGGGCCGCGAAGGAACTGCGTGCCGCGGGCTGGAGCGTGCCGAACAGCGGCGACCGCGCCGGGCAGGAACTCACGCCGCAGGAACGGGAGATCGCTCAGCTCGCCGCGGCGGGGCTGACGAACAAGCAGATCGCCGAGCGGCTCTTCATCTCGCACCGCACCGTCGGCGCCCACCTCTACCAGATCTACCCCAAACTCGGCATCACCTCCCGGGCGGCGCTCAGGGACGCGCTCACGGTCCGGGACAGGGAGGCGTCGGGCGCCTGACTCGGTGAGCGGTTCTCCGTCACCCGCCGTCGGCCGCGGCGCCTTCCGGTGTGCCGGGGTCCCCGACGGCGACGTGCACCGGCCGGGTGCCCCGCGGAGCCGCCACGAGGCGGGCCACGGCCGCGGCGAGTTCCTGCACGTCGGGCGCCGATGAGGCGGGGTGCCCGCCGGCGCGCCCCGGCGTGCCGGTCATCCGCGCCGGGTAGGACGCGGCGGTGTCGGCGTCCGCGGCACGCACCGGCTCCGCCGCGTCACCGGGCTGCGCCGGTGTCCCGCCGAAGGTGACGATGGTGACGTCGATGCCGAAGGGGGCAAGCTCGGCGGCGTAGGCCTCGGCGAGCTGCCCCTGTGCGGCACGCAGCGCCTGCCCGGGCGCCAGGAAGGGCGCCGGTCCCGGCCGAGTGGGCGGGCCGGTCCAGATCAGCAGCCCGTCGCCGCGCTCGCGCATGCGGGGCAGCACGGCCCGGTTGATCCGCTGCGCGGCCAGCACGCAGGCGTCGTAGAGCTGACCGAGCTGGTACGGCGTGAACGACTCGGTGGGGCCGAGCGTGACCGGCGCCCGTGAGTGGATGACCACGTCGACCGGCCCGGCCTCGGCCTCGATGCTGCGCACGGCGGCGGTGACCGAACGCTGGTCGATCGCCTCGTACACCACGGTCCGCAGGCCGCGGGTGTCCACGTCGGTGACCGTGTCGGTGCCGTCGGGAACCCGGTCGTTCGCGTCGGCGACCTGCCGGTGGCCCACGTACACGGTGTGGCCCGCGTCGGCCAGCGCGCGGGCGACCGCGGCGCCGAGGGGGTCGGTCACCGCGGTCACGAAGATGGTCTTGGTCATCGGTTTCCCATGGACGAATCGCGCGTGGTCGGCACGCTGTGCCTGCCCGCCGAAGCGGCGCGACCGGTGCAGTGTGCGGCTTTCCTGACCCCATGGCAGCAGAGGGACGGGGGAGGGACATCGGTGAAATGACTGAGCTCCGTCCCGGACGGCCCTCTAGGTACCGGTACCGCCGGAGCACACGGTCGGATGACGGATGGCGGGGACGGCCGCCTCAGGGTCACGATGACACGAGGTCGTCGTTCCGGCGTGGCGGCGCGCGCACGGCGGTGCGGCATGCCCTTCAGGCGGCCCTTCCTGGCCTCCGGCGGAACTAGAGTTCGCGGTGTTCCTGTGGGGCATCGCCGTCTCGGGGCACTCTGAGGGTGGTGTACCCGGCGGGGTGCTTCTCCGGCTTGGCCGCGTACGGGTTGAGCGGCCCGTCCACATCCAGGAACAGCAGTGGTCGGCTCACGGTCCCCCTGACATGCCCAAAATCGGCTGCACGTCGCGGGAGAGGGCCGGGGCGATCCACAGAGGCGGTGCCGTGAGCGATGAATCCTCCGGGAGCCCGATCCCGTAGTACTCCACGTAGTCGGCCGCGTCGAGCCGCCAGAAGGAGCGGCCGTCGCTCATGATGGCGGTACCGCCCAATGGCGATGATCGGAGTCGCCCCGGCGCTGACCAATGAGACGGAACTTGGACGTTGTGCCCCTCGCGAGAAAGGGGCGCGGTGCGCGGTGCTGGTCGGCGGCACCCCTTTTCGCTGATGGCTCAGGCACCCAGATAGACCGGTGCCTTCTGGACGGACTTGCCGTAGATGTGGTCGCTGATCGTGCCGTCGGCGCCCAGGACGACCAGGATGACGTTGTCCTGGAGGACGACGGGGCGACCCTTGGCGTAGGCGACGGGGAACGTGCCGTGACTGGTGGTCAGCTGCGCCCCGTGGACACCCTTGTGCTTGACGAGCCTGACGATCGCGCCGTTGGCCAGCTTGTAGCGGCCCAGCCGGGGGCTGACGGCGGTCTCGGCACCGGTCCAGCTGACGGTCCCGCCGACCGGGTCGAGCACCAGCGTGCGGGTGGTCGATGGTGGCCGGTCAGGACATGTTCGAGGGCGCTTCGACGCGCTCTGAGCCCGCTCACCGGCGAGACGTGCGCCCGGTGGCGGTCGACCGGGGCCGGTCGGCCGTCGCCGCCCGCCGAGGTGTGTCCGGATCCGTGGGACTCACGTCCGTTTGGACACTTCTCGCCAGGGCGTCGATCAGGGACCGTGGAGGTGAGTCGGAAGCGACAGATGTTTCGACATTTCCCTTTTGGAGGCACAGTGCCCGAAACGATCGCCGGGATCACGGTCCCGGACACCGCCCTGGTCCGCGAGGCCACCGAGCTGGTGCGCCAGTCCGCCGACGACACGCTGTTCCACCACTCCCGCCGCGTGTTCCTCTGGGGGATGCTCAAGAGCGCCGCCCGGGGACTCCAGGTGGACCCCGAGCTCGCCTACGTCGGCGGTCTCTTCCACGACCTCGGGCTGACGGACGACTACCGTACGAAGGACCGCCGCTTCGAGCTCGACGGCGCCGAGGCGGCGTACACCTTCCTGCGCGACCACGGCCGAAGCGACGAGGAGGCGCGCAACGTCTGGTTGGCGATCGCGCTCCACACCACACCGGAGGTTCCCCTCCACCTCGCTCCCGAGGTCTCCGTGGTGACGCTCGGCGTCGAGACCGACGTCCTGGGCCTGGAACTGGAGCAGATCACCCCGGAGCAGCGTGCGGAGGTCGTGGCCGCCCATCCGCGGCCGGATTTCAAGAACCGCATCCTCCAGGCCTTCTACCACGGCATGGCCGACCGGCCCGACACCACCTTCGGCACCATGAACGACGACGTCCTCGCGCACTTCGACCCCGGCTTCCAGCGCAAGGACTTCGTCCAGATCATCCGGACGAACGCGTGGCCCGAGTGATCTGATCCTCGGCCCGAGTGACCTGGTCCGCCTTCGCCCGGCGGCGTCGCGGGTTCACCGGCGGCCGGCAGCGCGGGACGGCCCGGCGGCCCCTGGCCGGGCCGGGCCGGCCTCCACCGCCGCACGGCCCTCCGGGCCGGGCCCTCTCGGATGTCCTGGTGTTGACCAAGGAAAGGAGCCGTCAACCGCATGGCGGTCCACCGTGTTGCCTTCCTCGTGTTCGACGGCATGAAGATGCTCGACGTCTCCGGGCCTGCGGAGGTGTTCGCCGAGGCCAACACCCTCGGTACCGGCTATTCGCTGTGTTACGCGTCGCCGTCCGGCAAGCCGGTACGCACCTCGATCGGCACGCGTCTGCCCGTGGACTCGGCCGCAGCGGACCTCGACGTCGACACACTCGTCGTCTCGGGCGGGGATCTCCTCGTCACTGAGCCGATCCCGGCCGATCTGAGCGAGGCCGTGCGGCACCTGCGTGCTCGCGCCCGCAGGCTCGTGTCCATTTGCACCGGCTCGTTCGTCCTCGCTGCCGCGGGCCTGCTCTCGGGGCACCGCGCGACCACGCACTGGCGCCACGCCCAGCTGCTCGCACGCGCTTACCCCGACGTGCACGTCGAGCCCGATTCCCTCTTCGTCGAGGATCGTGGCGTCTTCACCTCCGCCGGTGTCACCTCCGGTATCGACCTTGCGCTCTCCCTGGTCGAGCGTGACCACGGTGCGGATCTGGCCCGCGAGGTCGCGCGCAGTCTGGTGGTGTTCATGCAGCGCCCGGGAGGGCAGTCCCAGTTCTCCGCACCGCTGGAGGTGAGCGTGCCCCGCACGCCCGCGCTGAGAGCGGTCATCGACCTGGTCTCCGCGCAGCCCGCACTCGAACACAGTACGGATGCGCTGGCCGTCCTCGTCGGTGTCAGTCCCCGGCATCTGACCCGGCTGTTCAACGCCGAACTCGGCACGACACCGGCCAAGTTCGTCGAACGTGTACGGCTGGACCACGCGAAGGCGCTGCTGGACGCCGGTCACAGCGTGGCCGCCAGCGCCCGAGCGGCCGGATTCGGCAGCGCCGAGACGCTGCGGCGCACCTTCGTGGCGCGGCTCGGTGTCTCACCGGGCCACTACCGAGCCCGGTTCGCCACGACGCACTCAGACCCCCGCCGCACTCGGACACCGGCCGCCGGCCGGAACGGGACCGGCGGCACCCCGTCGGCTCCGATACTCCGCAACGACGTGCCACAGCCCGCCGACCGTGACCGTTGACCAGTGCTCGGAAGCCTGCCTTGCCCCTGCCGGCGCCCGGCGAGCACCGGCCCACCACCCTTCGCGGGCTCGCTGTGAAGGGCTGTGAGGAGTAGTGATGACGACCGGCGTGACGGCGCCCGAGCGCCTGGGGCAGGTGCGGCTGACCGACGCACGCACGCTGGGGTGGGCCGAGTGGGGCCCGGCATCGGGTGTGCCGGTGCTGTTCTGCGGTGGTTCAGCAACCGGCCGATGGCTGGGAATGAGCGGCGAAGCCGTGGCAAGGGCCGGCGTTCGTCTCCTGGCCGTCGACCGGCCAGGCCTGGGTGTGTCCGGCGCGACGCCCGGGTGGACGCTGAGGGACTGGGCCCGCGACGTCCGCGAGTTCGCTTCTGCCCGGGGGCTGAACAACCTGGCGGCCATCGGCTATTCGGTGGGCGCACCCTTCGCGCTCGCCTGCGCCGCGGCCGGGGCGGTGGTGGGTGCGTCCCTGGTCTCCGGGACGGACGAACTGGCCCATCCCATGTTCACGGGCGCGCTGGAACCAGAGGCCCACATGCTGGTGCGTCGCGTGGCGGACGATCCACAGGCCGCCGAGCGGATGCTGCGCGGCGCTGCCGGGGCGGAGGCACTGTTCGAGGTGGTGACCGGTGCCGACGGGGACGGCGACAGGAACGTGTACGGAGATCCCGCTTTCCGGCAGGCCTACCGTCGTGCGCTGGCGGAGGGATTCGTACAAGGCGCCGCAGGGTACGCACGCGAGACCGTCCTGGCCATGACGCGTTGGCCCTTCGATCCCGCCGCCGTCTCGGTCCCGATCGACCTGTGGTACAGCCGACGCGACACGAATCCGTTCCACTCGCCCGACCACGGGGCCTCCCTCGCCGCCCGTGTCCCCACCGCCCGGCTCCACACCCTGGAGGATGCGGGAACGGCGCTCGTGTGGACGCACCCGGACGAGATCCTCGCTTCGCTGTTGAGCCGCACCGGCCGCGGGGTGACCTGACGCGCGGCCGGGGCCGTTCGGTCGACGAGCCGGTCGCTCGCCTTTCAGTCGACGAGGTCGGGCGCGGCGGCGACGATGCTGTCGGTGTCGATGCCGTGGTGACGGTGGACGTCCTCGATGGGACCTGACTGGCCGAACCGGGTCACACCACGCCGACCAGGCCCGCCACGCCGCCGGCTCCAGGCCCACCGCTGCGGCAACCCTCGCGGCGGCCGTCGCCGGCCGCGCCTACGCCCTCAACCACCAGAGCGAGCAGGCCCGCGCAGCGCTCGAGGCCGCCGACGTCCTCATGAACCGGCTCCCCGCTGGCGAGCGGTCGGACACGTGGCGGGGGTCGAGGCCGACCGGTGGGTCGCGTTCAAGTCGCACTTCGGCATCGAGAGCTTCTACTGCCGTCCCGGTATCGAAGGCGCCCACGAGAAGGGCGACGTCGAGGGACAGATCGGCTGCTTCCGCCGCAACCACTTCGTCCCCGTCCCCGAGGTCTCCTCGCCCGCCGAGCTGAACGAGATGGTCGAGCAGTGGGACCGGCAGGACGAGGCACGCCGCATCGGTGCCCGGCCAAAGACCGTCGCCGAGTACATCGCACTCGAACAGCCGCTGCTGATGCCGCTGCCTGAGGAACCGTTCGAGACGGGCCGGTTGTTCACCCCGAGGGATGACCGCTATGGCCAGATCCCGGTCCGCACCAACCGCTACTCGGTACCGATCCGGCTGATCGGCAAGCGGGTAAGGATAATCCTACACGCTTCTCACCTGGTGGTTTACGACCAGAACCTGCTTGGCGATCTTCTTCAGGGCGCGGTCCAGACGCCGTGCCTGTGCGGCGAGCAGTCCGATCAGCTCGTCGCGCCAGCGGCGGATGGTGGACTCGGAGACGTTGTTGCCGCCGGCCATGTCGGTCAGGCGCTGGTCATGACACAGCACGGCCAGGACGATCACCACGGTCTTTCCGGGCGGCAGGATCCGCCACCTGGACCGTCTCGCCTCCAGGTGGCGGCGCAGCAGGCTGGCGAGGTGGCTGATGGTGTGCGTGGACAGCGGCAGACGGCACTTGTGGACAAGCGAGCGGGTGCCCTCGGTGTGCTGATCGGTTCTCGTCACACGAATCCAACAGCCGCCGGGGGCACCCTGGTTACGCCGGGGTGCCGCGGCACCCCGGCACACGGACCTCCGGCGGGTCAGGCGCGCAGGACCTTCCAGAGGGTGACGTCGGCTGCGCGGTTGAAGTAGGGGTTGGTGTCGACCTCGAAGCGGGCGCCGCCGACGGTGCCGTTGCCGTTGGTCTCCAGGAAGCCGCCCCGGCCGGAGTAGGTGTTCCACAGCAGGACGGTGTCGTTGAAGCGGACCAGGCCGTCCTGCGGGCTGGTGGTCTGGTCGAAGATCTGCCAGCGGCTGCTGTTCTCGTCGCGGTCCTTGCCCCAGGCGGTGGTGACGTCGTAGAGGCTGCCGGCGTTCTTCTGGGCGAACCGGTGTGCGTCAGGGCTGAATGGTCTCCAGGTCCTCGAGGAGGCTGGAGTGAGTCGGCTGCCACCCGAGGGCCTCGCGGGTGTGAGCGCTGGACGCCGGCTGATCCATGGCGAAAATCGGGCCGAACGGGCCGAAGTTTTCCTGCGGAACCTCCTCGACCGGCAGGCCCAGTCGCCGGCCGATGACTGTGGCGATGTCCCGCACCGCGTCGCCCTCGTCGCCGACGGCGTGCCAGGACGTCCCGGCCGGCGCGGACTCAAGGGCCAGACGGCACAGGACCGCTGCGTCGAGCGCGTGCACGGCCGGCCAGCGCTGCGTGCCGTCGCCCGGGTAGCCGGCCACCCCGGTGCGGCGCGCTTGATTGGTCAACAGGCCGGCGAATCCGCCCTTGCCCTCGTTGTGGACTGTGCGCGGCATGCGGACAGCCGTGCTACGCACACCGCGCGAGGCGAGGTCCAGCAGTGCATTGACCGAACGGCCTCGACCGCCCACCGGTCCGTCGGTCGGCAGCGGATCGGCCTCGACAGAGGCGCGTCCCGGCACCCAGGGTGTGCCAGAGACCGTGACGATCGGGCGGTCGCTTCCGATGAGTTCCTGCCCCAGCGTGGCGAGAGCGGCGCTCTCCTCGGCGATGGCCTGGGCGAGCGCGTCCGGACTGCTGTAGTCGCGTCCGAACGCCAGACTGATCACGCCGTCGCACCGCGCTGCGCCGGACCGCAGGGCGTCGAGGTCGGCCAGGTCTCCTCGCAGCACCCTGGCACCAGCGCGCTCAAGGGCCTGCGCGGAGCCGTCCGAGCGAGCCAGTGCGAGAACGGTGTGGCCGTTGCCGAGCAGTTCGGCGACGACGGCGGAGCCGATGGTGCCGGTACCGCCGGTGACGAAGACATGCATGAGCTCTCCCTGAAAGTGATGAGACTATTGTCCCATCACTGACCCTACACGGTGATGGGACGGGCGTCCCATCACCTATCCTGGTCTCATGGCTAGATGGCAACCGGGGGCGGCCCAGCGACTCGTCGTTGCGGCCGTCGACCTGTTCACCGAGCAGGGGTACGACGCCACCACGGTGACGCAGATCGCCGAGCGCGCCGGTGTCACCAAGAGCACCTTCTTCCGGTACTTCTCCGACAAACGCGAGCTGCTGGTCGCCGGCCAGGAGACGCTCAGCAGGCTGCTCGCCGACGGCATCACCGAGGCCCCTGCGAGCGCCAGCCCGCTCCAGGCGGTAGCGGCCGGTCTCGAGCGCGCATCGAGCGCCATGGGTCCGGCGAACCGCGAACTCGGCCCCCGCCTCAAAGCAGCCGTGGCAGCCAGCACCGAACTACAAGAGCGCGACGCCCTCAAGAGCGTCGGTCTCGCGGCCGCCATGACAGCCGCGCTCATCGCCCGCGGCGTCCCCGAGTCGACCGCGCACCTCGCGGCCGAGCTGGGAGTTCTCGCGTTCAAGCGGGGATACGCCCAGTGGTCCGAAAGCGATCGTGATGACACAGAAGGGCTCGCGCCACATGCACTGGCAGCCTTGGAAGACCTGCGTGCGGCAACTGCGTCGCTGGGCTGATCGATGCCGCTCGGCTGTCGCCGGCCGGGCCCGGTCGGCGCCATGGGCACTGTGCCTGTCGACCGCCTCCGAGACGCCCTGCCCGTCCTGACAAACCTCGGAGCCAATCGCTGACAGATGATCTACTGCGCAGACAGTCACCCACGACCAGCGTGAGCACGCCGAGAGCCGGTCACACCAGCCATTTGACCTGCGGCTTCAAGCCTGGCTCACGTCATCACCGCATCGCGCACCAACTGGCGCGCGATGGCGGACAAGGACGCCCAGAAGCTGAAGTTCGTCACGCACAAGGCCTACGCCAACGGCATCCAGAAGCAGGTCTTCGACTGCGTGCGGTGATCACCACATCCCGGGGCCGCTCGTCGGCCACCATGGGGTACGTGGAGATCGCCGAACTCGTTCTCAAATACGTTCAGGCCCTCGTGTGGCCGCTGATCACGCTCTCCCTCGTGTACGTCCTGCGCTCGTACCTGAGAGACGCGTTCGCTCGCATGACGCGGGTGGAGACACCGGCCGGGGCCATCGAGTTCGCGGTCGAGGCGCGGGACGTGCTGAACCAGGCGGAGAGCGTCGGCGACGACGCACGTCCGATGCCGACGCGGAGGAGGCCCCGGCCGGCCCACGGTGTGCCGGCACCCGCCGGGCCGTCCTCGGGCAACGGCCAGGACACGGACTACCTCCTGCCCGCTCCGGCCGGATCCGGGTACGGCCACCCCCAGCCGGGACAGCCCGGTTCGTTCGGGCCGGTCGTGCCCCAGTCCGGGCAGCCCGCTCCGGCCGGATCCGGATACGGCTACCCCCAGCCGGGACAGCCCGCTCCGGCCGGGCCCGTCATACCCCAGTCGGCGGAGCAGAGGTCCGGGTCGGTGTGGCGGGACGGTCTCCGCGTCGCCAGGGGCGTGGCCGACTCCGTGCCGGCGGCGGCTGTCGTCACGGCGTGGGACGTGCTGGAGCGGCTGTGCCGGGAAGTTGTCCTGGCGCGCGGCCTGGGCTGGCAGCCGGCGGACGTGGCGTCCCTCGGCAGGGCGCTGATCGCGTGCGGGCTGCCCGCCGGCAGCGTGGACGTCCTGACGCGCCTGCGCGGCCTACGCGACCGCGCCCAGCACCTCCCCAGCGGCGTCACACCTGGCGCCGCACGCGATGTCATCGACGCCTGTCTCGCCCTCGCCCGCGAGGTCGACGCACTGCGCGGAGGGTGACCGAACGGGGGCGCCGCTGACTACCCGGCCGGGCCGCCCCGCTCGCCGCCCTGGTGAAACCCGAACAACAGGTGAAGGCGGCCACCGAACGAAAGCACCGACCCCGCACCGAATTTCCCAAACCCGAGGCCTGCGCCCGGTCGGCTGCCTCCGTGCCGGGCAGGCCGGTGTACCGGATCCGGCCCGGGTGGGCGCATCTTCCGGTCGTCGGCGGCCTGGCTGGTGAAGGCAGAGCGGAGCGTGCCATGGTGGAGCTGTGGCGGCCGGCATAACACCGAGAGGCTCACACCGCTGGCACGGCGTGAGCCTCGGCCCCATAGGCGGCGGACCGTCCCGGCTCACTTCCTATGAGCCGGGGCGGCCGTCACAGGCTCGGGAACAACCACTCCCTCACCGTCCGACCCGCCCAGTACAGGGCAGTCGCGCAAGGAGCCAGCCACAGACGAACACGCCTGCGCGCCCGCGTCCACTTCGTCCGGCCCGACCTGGTGCGCTTTCCCATGGTGACCTCCCGGGTTTGGGGGACCGGCCCGGTGCCGGGCCCGGCCGGAGCCCGACAAGCGGCCCTCCGGGCTGGCGCCCCGCAGGAAAGCATGAGTGACGTTACCGGGGAGCAGCTGTCGGGAAAACTGCCGACGACCTCCGTGACCCACGGTCATCGCCCAGGCGTGGAAGCCGCTGACCTGCACTTCAACACGGCTCAGGAGACACGGAGTCAGCGCGCGCTGACGAACGTGCACATACCGGCGCTCACCCCAACACGGCGAAAGTGAGACCCGCGTCACGCCATTCGCGAGGGGCAGGTGACGGAAAGTGACGGCACCCGCGGTATGGAGCCGCTCCTGTCCCGACTCTCCGCGACACCCACCCGTTCGGATAACCGTGCCCCTCCGGTACGTGGAAGGCCGCCCGCAGGTAAGTGCCGTCGGACGCTGAGAACGATCATGACAGCACCGGCCTGGACGTCCGCATCGCCGCAGCTCTCATCCGCCTCTACGCCCTCCCCTTGACCCGCATTGTCGAGCTCACCGCCGACCAACTCCACCACGAAGCGGACCACACCTACCTGACGATCAACCGCCACCCCGTCGTTCTGCCGCCCGAGCTCGCCCGCCTCATCGACCACCACCTCAACGACGGAGCCCGGCACAGCAGCGAAGGCATTACGCATCTCTTGATGGGCCGCACCCCCGGCCGCCCCCGCAACCCCGCGGGACTGGCCGACAAACTCAAGCGTTACAGCCCGCCCGCCCGCGCAGCCCGGAACACCGCTATGGTGCAAGCACTCGTCGACCTGCCACCGGTACTGATCTCCGACCTGATCGACATCCAGCGAGAACAGCGGAACGCTTCGCAGCCTTGGCCGGAGAGGATTGGTCCCACTACCTGGCAAGCCGCCACCGTGCCCGCGTGTGAAGGTCACGAAACGGCGCGGGCGTGCACGCTGTCCCTGTCGACCACATCAACCTCTTCGGGCTACACCTCCTTTCGCCCGACCGAACCGAGGCGGCGCCCGCTGCGCGAGCGCTTCGTCGTGCTTCCCCCTGACCTGACGCCTGCCCGCGAAGCCCCCTCACCAGCCACTGGACGAAGTCTGGGTGGCCGAAGCCGAGGGAGCATCACTCAGTCGGCCGCATCGACGAATCCCATCTTCCGATTCATGGCAATCGCGCTCGCGTTGGCCGGATGATGAATGGTGCGGACCCTGCTCGCTCCGCACTCCTCTACGAAAGCCATCCCGAACGTCTTCATAGCAATGGAGATGCCCCGGCCTCGATACCCGGCTCTCACGCCAGTCATCTCGTTGAACATGAAATCCTCATGCCGCGACGTCGCCGCCATACCGACCCAGGCCGCGCCGTCCAAGGCGATCACGACACCCCGCGGATCGTAGGACGCCACCTCAAAGCGCCGCTCGACGTACTCATCAAAGGAGTAAAAATCTCCCCTCCCCGGTATATCGGCAGAGCATTCCTTGTTGAGCTCATACAGCGCCCTACGATGCTCCGGCGTGTCTCCCAGATCCGAGAGAGTCATGAAGCGCAAGCCCTGGGACTGGCACCTCGTCACATACTGCTCGAAGCCGTCCTGCTCGAATCCGGCAACGTCAAGTTCGAGTCTCACCCAATGACCAGCCACAACTGCCTACCTTCCGCTGAACTCTGCCCGGCCCATCCTGCTGGTGACCTTCAACCCGCACAAGATCGCTGATCCTCAGCGGTGTCCCTCGTCAGGCTCGCGCAGAATCGAAAACACGTACTGGAGGACGGTCGGCGACCGCCGAGACGTTCGTCGACGCCGTCACGACCGCTCTGCGGCTTGCTGAAAGCGTTGGGGCTGACGCCTTGACGGAAGGTTCCGCGCGTGAGGAACGGACGTCTCGCGCACACAGCTGCTCGATGCCCCCTGACGCTCTCGCTCCGTGGCTCCTGGACGCGAGAAGAGCTCGTATCGGACAGCCCCCTTCCTGACACCGAGGCGGAACGGAACCGATGGACCGTCGTCGTCCCGCCCGGCGCGGCACTGAGAGTGGCGAGCCCGCGCCGGGCCTTCGCCGTGATCAAGACGGTGGTGGGCCACATCGCCGAGGGCCAGCCGTTCACCTCCAAGGGGCAGTTGGCAGTCGGACGGATGGTCGGGCTGACCGCGACCGCGGCGAGGCTGGTTGCCCGGCTCGACTGGACCTTCGAGACCGAGGAGGTGAACCTGGCCTACGCCACAGGCACGAACCTCGGCAGACCGAGCGGGACTGGCACCGAGTCCCGGTGGCGGAGCTGTTGGAGCGCATCAGCGGTCAGACAGGGCGTTGAGCCTGAAGCAGAACACCCTCGCCCCCGTCGAACACCACCCCCTGGAGAACGGCAGCACGGCGCACTTCACGGAAACCGAGGGCGTGGTGCAGGTCGAGCGAGGCCGGGTTGCGTGCGGAGACGAAACACCACACCTCAGGACTCCGTTCCCAGGCCCAGGCCATCCGCCACCGGGTCAGCGCGGCGCCCACTCCGCGTCGCCTCCACCTCGGCGCCACCGTCACACCGGTCAGGTAGTACCCACCGGGTGCACCGTCCTGCGGGTGCTCGGGAAGGAAAGCCACGTTCGCGTACCCTGCCGTGCTCTCGTCCACCCGAGCGAGCACGACCGCACTCCTTGGGCCAGCGAGCACCCGCCCAATGTGCTCGGTCCACTGCTGGACCGTCCCTCCACGTAGGCCGGTCTGAAGGGCAGCGAGGTGTGGAAGGTCCTGCTTGGTCGCCTCCGCGAGCACGGCCGCTACAGGATCTGGTCGGGATTCGAGGCGCGGCATGTAGAGAGCGAAGGGGGATACGACGTCCGGCATGCAATCAGCCCCACTCAACAGTCGGCACACACACGTGCAGCTGTACACGTTAGTGCGCTCTGCCGGACTCTCGCCGACGCCGAGTTCGCCCGGGACTGTGCCGCACCGAAGTTCACGTGGAGGGACGGCAGCCGGCGCCGAGCAGCAGCAACCTCTCCACACCCGGGAAGGCGAGGCCCAAACCGGGCGGCCGGGCGGGGGCGGGCGGAGGCGGCCGGGTGATGCCCGCGGCCGGCCCGGACACAGCCGGCGTGCCCGGACACCACCGGTGCGGGTGGGGGCGACACGATGGCTGATGCCGCCCGACTGCCGGCCGAACTGTAGCGCGACCCGCTCACCCGTTCAGCCCTGGCCGACCGGACGTCTTCCGCACGGCCGTGGACCGTGGACGGCATGAGCGAGAGCAGCGAGAAGACCTACCGTCCCGGCGAGGTCGTCCCCCAGTCCGGGATCTATGAGTGCGACTGCGGGCAACGCCATGAGTACAGCACCGACGTGAAGGGCCGCCTCGCACCCCAACCCCTGACATCCGACGCCGGAGAGAGTGAGCACGGCGCTTCCGCCGCGCACCTGGTGCGGCTGCGAGCAGCCGGTAGGCCGCCGCCGTGCCGTCCGTGCCGTCGGCGCCGTCGAGATCCGGCTGGCGCCGACTCGCTCGTCTGAATGGACATCGGCGGGAAGCGGAATGGGGAACCGTTCCGCCAGTGCGTTGGGACAGGGTTATGGCCCGGCGGGCCTTGCCGGCAGCTGGTGACATGCGCTTCCGGGCCCCGCGGGAGGTGACCCTGTGGTCGGCGTGGAACAGCAGCCCGAGTCAGTCCTGGGGGGCGGTGTCCGTCAGGCGGTTGAGGAGGTGGCGCGCCTCCTCCCGGGCGGCGGTCACCGCCGGCTCGCCGAGGCCGCACAGTCTCAGGCACGAGGACGCGATGGTGTCCGTGTCGGCCGCTTCGGGTGCACGGGAACGCCGTATCTGGATGACGACCTCCACCAGCTGGATCAGCAGCTCGCCGATCCGTTGGGCGGGCAGGCCGCGGGCCACGTCCTCGGTTGCCGCCAAGGTGCCGAGCGTTCCGTAGCTCTGCAGCAGCCGGCCGCGCTCCCGGCGGAAGGTGTCGAACTGTTCGGCCTGCACTTCGGGCAGCAGATACAGCGTGCCGATGTTGTACGGGGTGCTGGACAGGGTACGCACGTCCATCACCGCCATCGCGTAGAGAGCCGCGGCCGCGCTCGTCCGCTCGGGCGCCAGCGCCTGGATCCGCTTCACCATCTCCAGACTGGGCCGTACGGACGTGGCCAGCAGCTCGGCGAGGATGTCGTCCTTGGTGGCGAAGTGGTAGTAGAGCGAGGCCTGTCTGATGCCCACCCGCTCGGCGATCATCCGGGTGCTGGTGGCGGCGATCCCGCGTTCGACGAAGAGCGCCCCTGCGGCGTCGAGGATCTGTTCCCGGGCCGAGGCGCCGGTCTTGGACGGCGGCGTGTGCCGGGGTCGGCCTTGGCGGGGATGCGTCGTCGTCATCCCCCCATCCTGTCACCCGGACGGCGGGCACCCGACCATAGCCGGCGCCCGGGTACCCGCTCCGCCGTCTGCGGTCACACGGATGCCAGATAGGCCCGCCAGCCGCCGAAGCGGGTGATGTCGGGCGTGCCCTCGACGGCGTACGGCTCCACCAGGAAGCCCTTGGCCTGTCGCCCGTCGGCCAGTTCCACGGTGCCGATGGTCATCGGTGCGGGAACGGCGGCGGTGAAGGTCCCGAATCCCGCGGCAGGCAGCCGCCAGATCTCACCCTCGATGCCTGTTGCCCCGCCGCCCGTTTCCGCGCCGGTGCCCGGCATGGCATGGGCGGCGGTCCGGACCAGGCCCGGCTTGGGCGGCTCGGTGGCCAGGGCGTGCAGCCGGTAACCGCCGCTGGTGCGTGCCGTGCCCACCAGAGTGCCGCCCGCCTGCACCAGTTGGGCGTTGAGCGGTTGGCCGGTGAGGTGGGCACCGACCACGAACAGGTCGAGACCGGGGTTGGCGAGGCGCTCGGCCAGGGCGGCCAGGGCGCGGTCGGAGAACGCGGGGCCGGTGAGCATCACGCCGAACGGCAGGCCGTTCACGAACCCGGCGGGCACGGCGAGCGAGGCGCAGTCCAGCAGGTTGGCGAAGTTGGTGAAGCGGCCCATCCGGGCGTTGGCGCCGACCGGGTCGACCGCCACCTCCGCCAGGCGGGGGTGCCAGGTGGTGGTCGGGGTGAGGAGTGCGGTGCAGCCGTCGAGCAACGCGCGCCCGGCGGCGCCGAGGGCGGCGAGCCGGGCGGTGTCGGCGGCCCAGTCGGCGGCGGTTCTGTCCCGGCCCGCCAGCACGATGGAGGCGACGGTGGGGTCGAGGTCCGTGCCGATCAGGTGGCGGTGTTTCTCCAGGTGCGCGCCCACGGCCGCGTACCGTTCGGCGACGAACGCGCCGCCGTAGAGAAGTTCCGCGGCCTGGAGCAGCGGGGTGATGTCGGTTTCGGTGATCTCCACCCCTGTGCTCGCCAGGCGGGCGACCGCGGCGTCGAAAGCCGTGCGCCAGCCGTCCGCCATGCCGTCCAGGTGCCGCCCGGCCGGGACGGCGACCCTGGGGCGCGCGGGCGGGGGTGGGAGCTGGGCGCCGGCGCGGGAGAGCGGGTCGACGGGGTCGGGGCCCTCGACGATCTCCGCGGCGGTGCGGGCAAGGCGCAGGTCGCGGGCGAAGACGGTGACGCAGTCGAGGGTGTAGCAGGCGGGTACCACCCCGGTCACGGGCACCAGGCCCTTGGTGGGCTTGACCCCGACGATGCCGTTGAGGGCGGCGGGCACCCGCCCGGAGCCGGCCGTGTCCGTACCGAGCGCGACGTCGACCATGCCCAGCGCCACCGCGACGGCGGAGCCTGAGGAGGAGCCGCCGGAGATACGGGCCGTGTCCCAGGCGTTGCGGACCGCGCCGTAGGGACTGCGGGTGCCGACCAGGCCGGTGGCGAACTGGTCCAGATTGGTCTTGCCGAGCACCACGGCGCCGGCCGCGCGCAGCCGTGCCACCGCGGGCGCGTCGGCGTGCGGCCGGTAGGCGTACGTCGGTGCGCCCGCGGTCGTGGGCAGGCCGGCGACGTCGATGTTGTCCTTGACGGCTGCCACCAGGCCGGCCAGCGGCAGCGCCGGGTCGATCCGAGCCGCTTCGGCGAGCACTTCGCCGCGGGGCCTGAGGTGGATCCAGATCTCGGGCCGGTCGGCCGACCGGATGCGGTCGTAGGCGGCCTCGACACGTTCTGCCGGTGTCATGGCGCTCATACCCGCACCGCCGCGAGGATCTGGCCGGGGGCCACCTGTTCACCGGGTTTCACGTAGATCTCCAGCAGCGTCCCAGCGGCGGGCGCGCTCACCTTGGACTCCATCTTCATCGCTTCCAGCCAGAGGATCGGGTCGCCTTCGGCGACGGCGGCGCCCGGTTCGGCGACGGTCTGCCAGACGGTCGCGGTGAACGGCGCGGTGACGGCGACCGTGCCGTCCGGGACGGTGAGGGCGGCGGAGTCGGCGGCCGGAGGGCGGGGATCGTCGTCGCGGTCGAACTCGCCGGAGGCCCGCCAGCGTTTCTTCTCCTCCTCGAAGGCGGCACTCTGCCGTTCCCGGAAGGCGGCGATCGAGGTGGAGTTCGCGGCCAGGAAGGCGTTGTACTCGGCGATCGAGAAGGTCCCCTGCTCGGTGTCGAAGGCGCCGCGTCCGGCGTCGGTCTCGGCACGCAGCTCGAGCAGTTCCTCGGCGGTGACGGGGTACCACTCGATGCGGTCGAAGAAGCGCAGCGCCCACGGCGAGTCCTGGAACAGGCCGCCTTTGCGGAAACGGTTCCAGATCTGCACGGTGCGGCCGACGAACTGGTAGCCGCCGGGGCCCTCCATGCCGTAGATGCACAGGTAGGCGCCGCCGATGCCGACGGAGTTCTCCGCGGTCCAGGTGCGGGCCGGGTTGTACTTGGTGGTCACCAGGCGGTGCCGTGGGTCGAGCGGGGTGGCGACGGGGGCACCGAGGTAGACGTCCCCGAGGCCGAGCACCAGGTAGGAGGCCTCGAAGACGGTGCGGTAGACGTCGTCGGCGGTCTCGAGGCCGTTGACGCGGCGGATGAACTCGATGTTCCACGGGCACCACGGGGCGTCGTCGCGCACCCCGGCCATGTACCGCTCGATGGCCAGCCGGGTCGCCGGGTCGTCCCAGCTGAGCGGCAACCGCACCGTGCGGGAGGGCACCACCAGCTCGCTGGTCGGCGGTACCTCGTCCTCGAGTTCACGCAGAAGGGCGGTCAGGTCGCGGGCCTTCAGCCGGCGGGCGTCGGTGTGGATCTGCAGCGAGCGGATGCCGGGGGTGATGTCGATGATGCCGGCGGGCGCGTGGGCGGCGAGGGTTTCCTGGAGAGCGTGCACGCGCATTCGCAGGCCGAGATCGAGCACCATGGGGCCGTACTCGACGAGGACGTTGTCGTCGCCGTCGCGGCGGTAGGTGACATCGGGCCGGTCGTGCGTGGCCTGCAGGCGGCCCAGGACGCCGTCGTCGCCGTCTCCGCCGCTGCTGATCAGCGCGGGCGAGGCGCGACGGGCGTCGAGGGCGGCTGCCTCGGCTTCCCTGACGGGCACGAAGCGGACGGTGTCGCCGGGGCGGAGCTGGCCGAGCTTCCACAGCTCGCCGCTGGCGACCACCGCGGGGCAGACGAATCCGCCGAGGGACGGCCCGTCGGGTCCGAGAACGATCGGTGTGTCGCCGGTGAAGTCCAGCGCGCCGACCGCGTACGGCGTGTCGTGGATGTTGGAGGGGTGCAGGCCGGCCTCGCCGCCGTCCTGGCGGGCCCACCGTGGCTTGGGCCCGATCAGGCGGATGCCGGTGCGGGCCGAGTTGTGGTGCACCTGGTAGTCGGTGGCGTAGAGGGTGTCGATGTCGTCGCGGGTGAAGAACTCCGGTGCCGCGTGCGGCCCTTCGGTGACACCGATACGCCAGTGCGAGGTGATCGCGGGGCGGCGCTCGATCGGGGTCGGGCCGCCGCCGGCGGTCGTGGCGGCTGCGGGCCGCAGCACGTCTCCGGCGAGCAGTGCCCGGCCGCCGTGCCCGCCGAAGCCACCGAGGGTGAAGGTCGAGGCGCTGCCCAGGTATGCGGGTACGTCGATGCCTCCCCGGACGGCCACATAGCTGCGCAGGCCGGGACCTGTGGAGGTGCCCAGGAGCAGGGTGGCGCCGGCCGGGACCGGCACCGGCTCCCACAGCGGGGCTTCGGTGCCGTCCACGGTGACCGGGACGGGGGCGCCGGTGACGGCGACGACGGTGGCGGCCGAGAAGCGCAGGGTCAGCCCGCCCGCGGTGACCTCGAGCGCGGGTGCCCCGGCCGGGTTGCCGACGGCCAGGTTGGCCTCGGCGAAGGAGACCGGGTCGAAGGGTCCGCTCGGCGGCACGCCGACGTGCCAGTAGCCGAGCCTGCCCGGAAGGTCCTGGACGGTGGTCATGGCGCCTGGTGCCAGGACGTCGATGCGTGGCTCGGGGTCGGCGGTGGTGGCGAGCGTGCTGGTGTGGTGCGCGGCCCGGCGCACCTCGTCCCGCGCGGTCAGCGAGCGCAGCAGGCCCAGGTTGGTGACGATGCCGTCGATCCGGCTGGCGGCCAGGGCCTCGCCCAGCACGTCGAGCGCGGTGTCGCGGGTGGCGCCGTGCGCGATCACCTTGGCCAGCATGGGGTCGTAGTACGGCGAGATCTCCAGGCCGGTCTCGGCGAAGCCGTCGACACGGACGCCGGGCATCTCATCGGCGCCCTGGCCGGGGAGGACCGCCCGGGTGATCAGGCCGGAGGACGGCTGCGCGTCCTTGTCGGGGTCCTCGGCGTAGACCCGGGCCTCGACGGCGTGACCGGTGGGCGTCCACTCCCGTTCGAACACCGCGTCGTCGACCCGGCCGTCGCGGGCCAGGGTGAGCATGAGGGCGACGAGGTCGACGCCGTACGCCTCCTCGGTCACCGGGTGTTCGACCTGCAGGCGGGTGTTGACCTCCAGGAAGGCGGCCTCCTCGCGCACCGGGTCGTAGACGAACTCCACGGTCCCCGCGCCGCGGTAGCCGACCGAGGCGAGCAGCCGCCGCGAGGAGTCGTGCAGCAGCGCGCGGACGGCAGCGGGCAGGGCCGGGGCCGGGGCCTCCTCGATCACCTTCTGGTTGCGGCGTTGCAGCGAGCAGTCGCGGTCGCCGATGACGGCGATCCGGCCGGTGCCGTCGCCGAAGACCTGCACCTCGACGTGGCGGGCCGGGCGCACCAGGCGTTCCAGGAACACGCCGGCCGACGCGAAGTTGGACTCGGCGAGCGCCGCGACGCGGGCGAAGGCCTCACGGACGTCCTGGGCGGTGGTGCAGGCCTGCATGCCGATGCCGCCGCCACCGCCGGTGGCCTTGACCATCACGGGCAGCCCGATCGACTCGGCGGCGACGACGGCCTCCTCGGCGCATCCGAGCAGCTCCGTCCCGGCCAGCAGCGGGACTCCGGCCGCCTTGGCCAGGGCCCGGGCGGTGTGCTTCTCGCCGAAGGCGGTGATCTGGTCGGCGGTCGGGCCCGCGAAGCGCAGGCCGGCCTCCTCGACGGCACGGGCGAAGGCGGTGTTCTCGGAGAGGAAGCCGTAGCCCGGGTGGACGATGCCGGCGCCGTGGGCGAGTGCGGCTTCGATGATCGCGTCGCCGCGCAGGTACGAGTCGCGGGCGGGGGCCGGGCCGAGGCGGACCGCGTGATCGGCCTCCCGGACGTGCGGGGCGGCCCGGTCGGCGTCGGAGAAGACGGCGACGGTGCCCAGGCCCAGCTTCCGGGCGGTGCGGATGACGCGGCGGGCTATCTCCCCGCGGTTGGCGACGAGGACGGCGGTGGGTCGGATCATGCGGCGCCCTCCGAGGCGTGTACGGACCGCGGGCTCTGCGCCTCGGCGCTCGCTGGGCTGCGGGCGCTGTCCGGGTCGACGACGATCATCCGCAGCGGGGTCGGGTTGAAGTCGTTGCACGGGTTGTTCATCTGCGGGCAGTTGGACACCATCACCAGGACGTCCGTCTCGGCACGTACCGCGACCCGGCGGCCGGGCGCCGACATGCCGTCCACGATGCCCAGCGCGCCGTCCGCCTCGACGGGCACGTTCATGAACCAGTTGAGGTTGGAGACGATGTCCCGGGCCCCGAGGCCGCGCCGGGACGCTTCGGCGAGGAAGTTCTCACGGCAGCCGTGATGGAACATCACATGGTGGCCGTAGCGCAGGGTGTTGGACTCCTTGCCGCAGGCGCCGCCGATGGTGTCCTGGCGGTCGATCTCGTTGCCGACGACGGTCATCAGCGGGCGGCCCTCGTTGCTGCGCAGCACGGTGCCGGTGCGCACGTAGGCGTTGCCCTGCCAGGCCAGGGTGTCGGGAACGCTGTAGCGCTCCTCGGGGTCGTCGGCGTTGTAGAGCAGGCAGTCGGCGGACTGGTTGCCGCCGACATCGACGATCGTCAGGATGTGTCCCTTCTTCACCACCGCCGACCAGGGCGCGTTGGGTGCGACCTTCTCGTCCAGGACGACGGTGCCCTCGGCCAGGGTCGCTCCCCAGTCCAGGGTGGAGCCTTCCGCGTACACGGCGCCGACCGGGACGGTGGAGGCCACTGTGCCGCCCGAGGCGGTCGGCCAGGTGGACACGGTGTTGCCGGTTTGCGTGGTCGCCATGTCACAGCCCCCGGGCTTCGCAGTATTCGACGGTGTTGAGGTAGGCCCGGTGCAGTTCGGGCGTGGCGGTGAACCGCGTCTCGCCAGGGCCGGTCGGGCTGCCCCGCCAGGCGTGCACGCGCAGTGGCCCGACGACGTAGCCCGGACGCGGGTCCAGAGGGTGGGCGACATTGGCGAGAAGCACCAACAGGGGTATCTCCGCGACCAGTTCGACGTACGTGCCCGCTCCCGCGCTGCCCTGCCAGGCGAGGGTGCCGTCCGCCTCGACGTGCACGCCCTGGAAGAAGGAGACGCTCGGCGGCAGGTCCCGCCGGCTCAGGCCGTGTCTGGCGGCCGCCTTGACGAAGAGCCCGCGGCCGGACGGGGACGGTCCGTGGGGACGGGCATCACCGTACTTGCGCGCGTTCCAGGCGTCCGTGGTGGTGCCGCAGAACGCGTCGTGCCGGCCCGAGGAGTCACTGGTGACCACGGCCAGGATCCGGCCGTCGCCGGACAGCAGCGGGTGGTTCTCCCCCAGGTAGGCCCGCCAGGGGATCTTCTGGGTGTCGGCGACGTTGAGCCGCTCGACCGGTTGCAGGGCATTGAAGAGCAGCAGGTGGGCGCAGGCGTCACCTGTGGGATCGTCGAAGCGCAGCCGGGTGCCGCGGGCGAGCACTTTGTGGGTGTAGCCGCCGGGGGCCACCGTCTCCGCCCACACCAGCGTGGCCGGATCCACAGCCGGCGGGCGGTACGGGCTGCTGGACGCCGGAAGGTACGGCATCCAGTCGCCGGCCCGCCCGCCCTGGGCACGGGCGTCGTCCCGGGCGCTGCGGACACTGTCGGTCAGGTGCAGGTCACGGACCCGGGCGGGGGCCCGTCCGGTCGGCTGCTCGGTGGGGTGCTGGTCGTGCGGCACGTTGGCCGTCGACTCTTCGGCCGTGTTCATGGGTGTCCCGTAACCCCTTCGTGGGTGTGTTGTCGGTCCCGTCTCGTGTGCTGGGTGCCCGCGGGGCCCCGCAGTGTCAGGCGGGTTCGGCGACGGCTTCGGCGGACGGCTCGCTGTGCGTGTGGGGGACGTGCCTCAGTTCGATGCGGCGGTGCAACCGGCGGGCCAGGAAGTAGGCGGCACCGGCGGCGAGGCTGAGCCCGATGAACAGCAGGGCGCTCCACCGCAGCCACCAGGTGCCGCCCGTGAGGTCGTAGATCTCCGCGCGGGGCCACAGCAGGTTGACCGTCATGCCGGCCTGGTAGAGCACGGCGAGCGCGGTGACCACGGTGCCCCAGCGGCCCAGTGTGAACAGCGGCCGGCCCTGCTCGTCGACACCGGCCGGCAGCCGGTCGGTGTGCCGGTGCCGGATCCGGGCGACCAGCAGCGGCACGGTCACGCCGAGATAGGCCAGGTACAGCATGGCGATGCACAGGCTGGAGAGGGCGGTGAAGATCGCCGACTGGCGGATGTCGACCAGGAGCGCGATCGCGGCGCCGGCACCCACCACGATCGACGTGATGACGGGCGTACCGGTGCGGGCCGAGACCTTGCCGAGGTAGCGGTGGCACGGCAGGGCGCCCTCGCGCGCCATGGAGTACATCATCCGTGCGCCGGAGGTCTGCACCGCGAGCGTGCAGGCGAACACCGCGACCGCGACGCAGCACAGCAGCAGCCTTCCCGCCACCCCTCCGAGCCGGTCCGTGAGGACCCAGGAAAGACCGCCGGCCGCCAGGTTCCCGTCGGTCAGGCTTCTCGCCGCCATCAGTCCCGAAAGGATCAGCAGTGCGCCGCCGACACCCGAGGTGACCAGCGCGCGCAGAATGGTCCGGGGAATGGTCCGGCGCGGGCTGTGGGTCTCCTCCGCCAGCTCACCCGCCGAGTCGAAGCCGACCATCACGTACGCCGCCATCAGCGATGACGCCAGGAAGGCCCCGAGATAGCCGCCGCCACCGGCCCAGCCGGTCGTGTGGGTCACCACCTGCGGACCCCGCTCGGGCAGGAAGAACAGCACCAGCACGAGGGCGATCACGCCGGCGATCTCCACCGCGACGCCGACGCTGGTCGCGGCGGCCATCTGGCGGATGCCGAGGATGTTCACCACGGTGGTGATCACCAACAGGAGACAGCCCAGCAGGACCGCGTTGTGCGCGCCGGTCGGTGAGACGACCGACGGATCCGCGCCCGGTCCCCCCACGATCTGGAACCCGGACCAGATGCCCGGCAGCACCGCCTGCGCGGCGATCGCGGCCGCCGCGACGGTGAGGATCTGGCCGATGATCATGACCCAGCCGACGAACCAGCCCACCGTGGTACCGGCCAGCCGGCTTGACCACTGGTAGATCGCACCGGAAATGGGCCAGCGCGCCGCGAGTTCGGCGAAGCAGAGCGCCACCAGCATCTGCCCCGCGAACACCAGCGGCCACGTCCAGAAGAACGCCGCCCCGCCGAGACCGAAACCGAGACCGAACAGCTGAAAGACGGTGGTGAGGATCGACACGAACGAGAAGCCCGCGGCGAACGACGCGAAGCCGCCCACACCACGGCGCAGTTCCTGTTGATAGCCGACGGGAGCGGAACCGGTGGTGACGCCACCGGCAAGGGTTGACGCGGTGAACCCGGACCGTCTCATCACCGCACCTCCGAATCGCTAGAGGTATACCTGTCGATCGACAGGTATTGCGATGGTGAAGTCGACCGGTCTCACCCCTGCGTCACGGCCGTAAACTCCACGTATCCGGCGCCTCACACACGCCTCGCCCTGTGGAGCCTCAGGTCCTGACCGGGAGGTTCCCGCGGCGCCATCGGCCTCACCCTGAGAGAGGGTCGCCGGTCTCGCCCGGCGCCACCGAGGAAGAGCGCGCAGGCGGACCAGACGAAGGCGGCGGTGACATCGAGGGAGACCAGGGCGTCCGTCGTCACCGTCCAGTGCCGCACCCCGCGCGCCGCCCGCTGGAGGCACGGCCAGGCACTCCAGAGGGTGACGGGTGCGGCGAGAACGAGGTGCAGCCACTGCCCGTCGCGGAACTGCCACCCGGGCACCATCGGCATGACCAGCACCGGCACCGCCGGCAGTGCCGTGCTCGCCAACCGGTCGCGTTCACGCCGGATGCCGCAGCTGTCAACCTCGATGAACAACAGCGGCACCCGGCTTTGGGGGCGGTGAGGACGACGCCGGCGCGGGCGGTGCCGATGGTCAGGTTCCCGGTGCCCTCCATGACGTCCTGCACAGCCCGCTCCCCGTGAGGTGAACGGGCTGTGCAGCGGCGGCGGTTCCGTGGCAGCTCAGTTGGTGACCAGGGTGAACTTCTCCCACGGGCCGATGGCGGTCCGGTTGGCGATCAGGGCAGAGGCGCCGGTGTCCTCCGCGGTGACGCAGGGCGATCGAGCCGCTGCCCGGGGCGAAACGCGGCGACCGGCCACCGAGGAAGCCGAGCTTTCTGCGGTTGCGTGCCTGGTCGACCTTGTCGGGGACGGTGCAGCGGATTCCGCGGCGACGCAGGCAGGCACGGTTCTTCCGGGAGGCGTAAGCCTTGTCAGCCCGCACAGATCGGGGCGGAGGCGCGGCCGGCCCGGCCCCATGCGGGGCACGCGGACCTTCTCCAGCACGGGTTCGAACTGCGGCAAGTACCCACGCTGCCCGGCCTTCACCACGATCGACATACGCTTCTGCCCCTGCTCAACAGCCATGTGCAGCTTGGTGGTGAACCCACCGCGCGAGTGTCCCAGCCCGTGATCACCAGGCTCGGCCAACACACCACCCGGCGGTTCTTTCTGCAATCACCCCGTGTTCGGGCCCCGGCTGCATGCTGATGGGCACGGCAGACCGTGGAATCGACGCTCAGGTCCCATGTGATCGCACCCTCCGCATCGGACAAGGACCGGAGCCGGGTGAGGAGCCGGCGCCAAGTGCCGTCCCGCTGCGACCGGCGGAACAGGTCATAGATCCGACTCCACGGCCCGTACTCGACGGGCACGTCCCGCCACGGAGCACCGGTCCGGACCCGGAACCGCATGCCGTCGATCAACCGCCGCCGACGCCAGACGGGCGGCCGCCCCGCCGTGGTTCCCTTCGGCAACAACGGCTCCAGCGCCGCCCACTGCTCGTCCGTGAGATCTCCCCGCCCCATGCACCGTGATCATTCATCGCTCAAGATCCACTTTCGATACACGGCCTGACCGCTTCACGGTCCCCACACCGGCAGGCTGTCGAACACGCCAAATGAGGTGACCTGTAATGTGCCGCGTGCGTGGCGGTGGGTGCTGACCCCGCCGGGGGAAGCAGGGCCAGCACCGCGCAGGCTGCCGGGATCGCCCGGGTTCCTGACCGTCGTCACCGCAAGGGGGCCAGGCTGCGCCGACTGCACCAGCCGCGCCCTGTGCGATGACGTCATCACAGTGGCATCTGCTCGGTCTCCTGCGCGTCGGTGATCACTGCCTAATGGGCCCTGTCCGTTCGGTGTAGGTCGAGGATCTCGTGGCGCGGGTTACACCTCGACTGTGTGGTCGTGAGATGTGGCCTTGCGGAAGAGGCGCAGTTCTTCGACATCGAGGTACTCCTGAACCCGGCGCAGCACGATGTCGTCGATCTGTCCCTGGTCGCGCAAGTCGGACAGCGCCTGCCTCTTCACGGCGAGCAGGTCCAGTTCCAAGGACTGACGGTCACCCACGGCCTCAGCATCTGCGGACGAGCCGGTTCGCTCGCTGATGTGCTGGGCGATACGGCTGACCGTGTCCTCATCGACGTGGTGCTGTGCGGCCAGGTCGGGGAGCGCGGACAGGGCGCTGGCGCGGAGATACCGGTGTGCCAAGGCGAGTTCTCTGGCTGGGTTTTCGTCCTCGGGGTATCGGGCTCGGCGCACGATGGCCGGCAGCGTGGGGCCCATGACGGTGAGGGACAGAACAATCACCACAGCGGTGATGAAGACGACGGCGTCCCGCTGCTGCACGATGCCACCGTCGGCGGTGACGGCGGGGATGGTGAGTGCGGCTGCGAGGGAGACGGCTGCCACTTGACGGCTCGATGAGGCTGACTGAGTGGGTTCACGTCCCGGGATTTGCTTTTGACCTCGTGCATCCCCCAGATGTCGGCGAATCACACTCCTCCAACTGTGCCGCGGCCGCGGCCGCCTCGTCCGGGTGCCGGGTACGCACTGCGGCCTCCACCAGCTCTGGCAGCAGCCAGTTACGGCAGGCCGGTTCGTCGCGCTGCGCCGCGCCGGCGCACGCCTCCAACGCCGCTTCGTAACGGCCCAACAGCAGCGGCCGCCGCGAGGCCGGCTCGCCGGTGCGCTGCGCTGGGCGCTGGCCCGGCCGGGGGTGTTGACGGCCGCAGGTCTGACTTGCATCGGGCTGGCGACGGCTCTGGTGATCACCACAGCGGTCGGCGGCAGCGGTCCTCAGGTCGCACCGGAACAGACGGACGGTGCCTGGGCCGGTACGTATCAGGATCCGAGGTCGGCTGAGCTGGCCACGAGGGCGCCCTTGTGGCGTCGCCGAAGCCGACTGCCACGACGGCGGGCGCCTCCCAGAGCAGCCGTCCGGAGTCCGCTGCCGTCTTGCCGTCGCAGCAGGCGAGCTCGGCTGCTGCGTCGGCATCCGCTACGGCGCCGCGGCGCGCGGGGGGCCCGGCTGCTTCCGTGGCCGTGCTTTTGCGCGTGGCGGCATCGGGCGGGTGCCTGACCGCTCAGCAGGATGGCCTGGTGGTCAGCGCGTGTGCCTCCTCTCCCGCCCAGGAGTGGGTGCTGGAGGACGGGATGCTGCGCTCCGGTGAGCTGTGCGCGACGGTGCCCGACGGCCAGAGAGGCCCAGAACACCAGGGTGCGTGGGGTGGGTCCCGTACTGCGCGAACAGGCCGCGGCGATGGTGCCCAGTCCCGGTCCGCCCATGTTCGACACCGTGGAGACGGTCGACGCTCGTCGGGTGTGCTCGGCTCCGGCGAGTTCACCCAGCGCCGCGGTCGCCGTGGTGGTGAAGACGCCGATGCTCAGGCCGCACAGGAACCGTGCCGCCAGGAGGGTTCCGACGTCATGGGCGACGGGGAACAGCACGGTGCTCGCCGCCGCGGTCAGGAGAGCTGCGGCCAGGGACGCCCGCGCGGTCGGAGAGCGACGCGAACACCATGAGCGCGAGCACCGTCCCCGAGGCGTGGACGGCGAAGACCAGCGTGGCGGTGAAGGGTCCGAAGCCCATCTGCGGTCGCCCAGAACGCATACAGCGGAATCGGCAGCGTCCCACCCAGCATGACCAGGTGTACACCGCGGCCACGAGCCAGAACCCGGCGCGCGCACGGCGCCCGTCGACGGGCGGACCGACGTGTGTGCGGACGTCTGGTGCGATGCCGTTGATCATCGTTCGGCCTTTCGCGTGAGGGAACCGCCGTCCATCACGCCAGCCATGTTGGACCGATCGACGGCAGCAAGGACGCCCTGTTCCGCCAGTGCCTCGACCGCTACGCGTCGATCTACGGCGCGCAGTACGAGCAGGCACTGACAGCACACCCCGGTGATCCGGTACGCGCGGCGAGGCATTCTTCGACGTCATCCTGAACCGCATCGCCGACCCGTCGGTCCCCGTGGGATGCCTCCTCGCGCAGTCCGCCCCGCAGTCACCGACTCTGAAGGAGGACAGCAGCACTCAGGTGCGTGGCCTGCTCGACCTGCAGCGCCAACGGGTACGCACGGCACTGGCGGACTCCACGGTCGATGCCCAGACGCTCGACGAACTCGCCGCATTCGTCGTCGCCGTCCACCAGTCGCTGGGCGTACTGAGCCGTGCCGGCGCTCCGGACGCCGAACTGCGCTCCGTGGCCCGGCTCGCGTGCACAACGGTGGCAGACACCCTCGCCCGGGCAGAATCGCAGGACGTCACCCAAGGCTGACGGGCACCGACTCCTCCGGAACCCGGCCGTCGGCAGGCCGGACGGGCAGGCGTGGGAGCGGGTGCGCGGAGCATGTCGGTCACCCCTTGCCGGCGCATGCCTCCGCCTCCGCCAGGTACCGCGCCACCGGCCCCAGCGTCAGCATCCCGCTCGCCCCGCCCGCGTGTTCGGTGCGGGCGGCGCGCAGGGCCGTCGCGGCGCGGGCGGCGACCGGACGCTCGCCGAGGCGGGCGGCGGCGTGGGCGGTCAGGCACCAGAGTGCCTCCTGCATGTGGTCAAGGGGTGGTTCGGGCGCCGAGGTCAGGGCGGTACGGGCCTCCTCGACCCGGTCGCGGGCGAGCAGTACCAAGGGGTGCGCCCAGGGGCGGTACGGGCCCCAGTCGAGGGCGGGATCGGTGGGCGCAGGACGGCCGTGCAGGAGCCGAAGGCCCAGGAGGGCGAGGGCGAACAGGCCCCGGTGCAGCCCCGGCATGCCCGCCGTCCCGGCGAGGGCGTCCTCGGCGGCGCGATAGTGCGCCGCGGCCGTGGCGGCGGCCGGTCCGCCCAGTGCGGTGCTGCGGGCGGCCGTGGCCCGGGCCCGGAACCAGCCGGTGAGTACGGGGACGAGCGGGGCCTCGGTGGTGAGGGCGAGTTGCTCGGCGGCCTCGGCGTGTGCGGTCCCGGCGTCGAGGTCGCCGAGAGCGGAGGCGGATTGCAGGCGGATGAGCCGGCCGAGCACGGCGAAGTTCGGCAAGTCGTGCCGGGTGGCCAGGCCGAGGATCTCGGCGCCGATCACGTCCCGTGCCGCCGCGAGGCCGGGCCGGGTGAAGGACTGGAGGAACACGCCGTTGAGGGCGAACACCAGCAGGGCGGGATTGCCCAGCTCCCGGGCCAGCGCCTCGGCCTCGCGCGCCGCCTGTCCGGCGCGCCTCGATCCGGTGCCGGACAGATCGGCACTGCGGCTCTCGACGGCGACGGTGACCAGCAGCCGGGCGCGCAGTTCGGCGGGGGCGTCGGTGCCGAGCGCGGTGAGCGTGCGCTCGGCCGCCGCGACGACGGCGCGGGACTGCTCGGGGTCGTCGGCCCGGCTCCAGAGGGCGGGCACGTCGTAGGCGCCGATGACACGGGCGGTCAGGGCGATGTCTCCGGTGCGCTCCGCCGCCTGGACGGCGGCGAGGCGGTCGCGCCGCGAGTGGACGAGGGCGTCGCCACCCGCCAGGGCCAGGGTGCGGGCCAGTTCGACGGTGGTGCGCGGGCCGAGTCGTACGCCGGCGGTCCACACGGTACGCGGGGGCTGGAGCGTCGTGGCACCGTGGAGGATGTCCGTCTCCAGGCGCCGGAGGTCGGCACCGGGGTCGAGCCCGAGCTGGTCCGCAAGCATCGTGCGGGCGCGGCGGAGGGTTGCCAGCGCGTCTGCCTGACGGCCCGCCCGGTGCAGCGCGCGGGCCAGCAGTCCCCAGGCCGGCTCCCGCCAGGGGTGCTCGGTGACGTGGGCGCCCAGTTCGGCGACGAGCTCGGCTCCTGAACCGGAGTCGAGCAGGAGGCGGGCGCGCAGTTCCGTTCCCTCCAGCCTCAGCTCCTCCAGCCGGGTCCGCTCGCGCTCGGCCCACACGGAGCCGGTCACGTCGGCGTAGGCGGGGCCGCGCCAGGCTGCGAGGGCCGCGTCGAGGTCGGTCAGCGCATCAGGTGTACGCCGGGCGCCGGCCAGGGCGTCCTCGAACCGGTGGACGTCCACGTTGTCACGCGGCAGGCGCAGCGCGTAGCCGGGACCTTCCGTGACGAGGACGCGCGGCGGAGTGCGGGGCGGCCGGTCGGGTTCGATGGCGCGGCGCAGCGCGGCGACGAACGTACGCAACGCACCCACGGCGCGCACCGGCGGCTCGGCCCACAGGTCGTCCACGAGGGTGTCGGTGGCGACCATCCGTCCCCCGGCGGCGACGAGCCGGGCGAGCACCTCGCGGTGGCGGGGTCCCCCCAGGTCGACCGGGGTGCCGTCATCGCGGAGGGCCCGCACGGCACCGAGTACGTCGATTCGCATGCCCTCCATCTTCCGTGCCGCGGGTCCTCGGCGTCGAAGCGTACTGATCGGCTGCTGATCGCCGTCGCCCACGCTGATCCCGTCAGTCCTCGGACCAAGGCTTTCGTCGGTCCACCGACCCCAGGAAGGGGCTTTTCATGACGCTCACCATTCCCGGTTTCGACCAGGTCCGCCTGCCCGGCACGGACGGCGCGGAGCTGGCTGCCGCCGTCGGCGGCAGCGGCAGCCCGGTCGTGCTGCTGCACGGCTTTCCGCAGACCCACCTGATGTGGCGGCACGTCGCCGAGCGGCTCGCCGGCGAGCACACGGTGATCTGTCCCGATCTGCGCGGCTACGGCGCCAGCGACAAGCCGGCGGCCACCGGCCCCGAGGTGTACTCCAAGCGCACCATGGCCGCCGATGTCGTCGCCCTGGCCGCGGCGCTCGGGCATGAGCGCTTCGCCCTGGTCGGCCACGACCGGGGCGCCCTGGTCGCCTTCCGGGCGGGGCTGGACCATCCCGAGACCGTCACGCACCTTGGCATCCTCGACGTCGTGCCGACGCTGGACATGTGGAACGTCCTGCACGGTGCCCCGGCGGCGGTCGGCTACCACCTGTTCCTCATGGCGCAGCCGCCGGGGCTGCCGGAGACGATGATCGCCAACAGCGCGGACGCCTACTTCGGCTCCTTCCTCGACGCCTGGGCCGGCGATCCGGCCGCCATACCGGAACCGGTCCGCGCCGCGTACCTGCGGGCATGCGCCGCGGCCGTGCCGTCGATCATCGCGGACTACCGGGCCTCGGCGGGCATCGACATCACACAGGACCAGGCTGACCGGGACGCCGGTTCCCAGCTGGCCATGCCCGTGACGGTCGTCCAGCAGGACTGGGGCGCGCGTCTGGGCTACGACGCCGCCGCGGTCTGGCACGCCTGGGCGCCGGACCTGGACCACAGGCTCACCGGGGCGGGACACTTCATGGCAGAGGAAGCGCCCGACGAGATCACGGGAGCGATCCGCGACCTGCTGCTCCGCTGAGCCCGGGCCACGGGCGGCGGGCGAGCCCGGCATTCCCGGTGCCGGACCGGCCCCGCGATCCGGCGGGCGGGATGGGCGCCGGGAAGCCCGTCGTCCCCGTCCCACACGGTCAGTGTCTGTTTTCGGTCCCCGGATTCGAGTAGCTATGGGCCCTGGGCCGGCTGGGTGTCCGAGGACGCCGGGGTGGCCGGAAAACGGGTGTGCGGGGGTTGCGGTGAACGGCTGCGGTCGGACGCGCGACCTGCTGCCGTGTACTGCTCGGCGGCGTCTCGTGCCAGGCAGTGGCGCCCGGGCCTCCGGTTGCGCGAGCGGGTGGCCGCTGAGTTGAGTGGTGTCGGCCGGGCCGAGTGTCCCGAGTGCGGGGCGACTTGGGTGGCCGGGGTGGATCGGCGTTCGAACGCGCTCTCCTGCTCGCGGCAGTCTGTCACGAGGGCCTGGAGAGGGCCCGGGAGGAGGCGGTGATCATGACCGGCCGCTTGTACTGGTGCTCGATACGCACACCGAGCGGCAGAGCGATCACCCCACTGGCCACCGCGGACAGCGCAGCAAGCACAGAGACCTGGAACGCAGAGGAGTCCAGCACCACGAGGGCAATCAACGGCAACGCCCCCCGGCCGACGGCACTGCCCGCTGCGCTGACCGCGTAGGCGGCCCCACAACTACCGGAAGTCCTCGGCACTCAGGCCATTTCGACGTAGTGGTGGACCCGGTCAAAGCGCCGGGCCGCCAGGTCCCGGTGGCGGATCACCCAGTGGGCCACACCGGAGTCCAGTTCCATGACGTCGTCGCCGCACCTCCAGGTGGCCAGGAGAGCCCAGTCGTCGGCGCCCTCTCCGTGGCCCGCACCGCCTTGCCCGGAGGGGCCTGCCTCCCCGGGATCACGGGCGTAGTGGACGGGGTCGTTCTGGGGCGAGACGGGATGGCCGCCGATCTGCAAGACCCAGGAAGGCGGTAGCCGCCCACGTCCGCCCAGGCGTCGTCGAGTTCGTCGGCGAGTTCGAACTGCTCTTCCTCGGGGAAGTCGCCCCATCTGTCGACGGCGAAGCTCTCCGGCATCTTCGCGCTCAACTGGTTCCAGACCGTGCGGAGTTCGCGCGGCCGGTACGGCTCGCGCCAGCTGTGTTCGAGGGGGCTCGGGGTCGTCGGGGTCCCGGCGGGGACGTACAGCACCGCGTCGGACACCTGTCCCCCGACGCCGCGCACATCGGTGCCGGAGAAGAGGAGCAGGTGGCCGTCGGCAGGGAGCGGGAGGCCGGTGACGCCCGGCGGGAGGGCCGCGAGGTCGACGGAGGTCACGAAGGGATCGGACGGCTTCGGCACGCCGTGCGGCAGCAGGGGGTCGCCGCCGACGCGGGCCACGAGGGGACCGTCACCGCCCTCGGCCATGTACACCGCCGGCAGGGTGACACGTATCCATTCCTCCACCTCCTCCGACGGCAGGCCCCGGGATGCCGCCTCGGCTCGGAAGCGGTTCATTCTGTCCATGATCGCGTCGGTCACCGGGCCACCCTAACGGGCTCATGGGCGGGCCTTGACAGGACCGAACTCGCTTGAAGACAAGGCAATTTGGCTATACAGACCATTGAAGCGTGATGTCGGCAGGGGCTGACGATGTGTGATTGGCGCGGTATTCCGGTTGTGTGAGAGATCCGCAAGGTGGTGGGCTGACGCCCGAATGGCAGGCGTTTCGCAAGGGGATCCGGCTGGAGGCCGCCGAGCGATTCGCCGCCCGTGCCATGCGGTTCTCCAGCTCCGACCGGCCGACCCGCACTCCGCACATCACAGTTCCGGCGCCGCCGCTGCCGCCGCCGCCTCGGGCACCGCGCCAGTGCGCAGACTGCCACGCCTGGCTTGCCTGGTTCAGCCCTGGAGGGTGGCGAGCCAGTCGGTCAGCAGGCGGTTGACCTCGTCGGGGCGCTCCTGCTGGATCCAGTGGCCGCAGCCGTCCAGGAGGTGGGTCCCCGACAGGTGGGGGAGGGTGGTGGGGTAGGCGTCGATGGCGTCGGACATCCAGGTGGTGGAGGCGTCCAGGGCGCCGCCGATGAACAGGGACGGCTGCTTGATCGGGGCTCCGCGGTGCGGGGCAAGGTCTTCCCAGTCTCGGTCCATGTTGCGGTAGCGGTTGAGCGCGCCAGTGAGCCCTGTGCGCTCGAACTCCCCGGCGTAGACGTCGAGGTCGTCCTCGCTCAGCCAGGCCGGGAGGACCCCCGTGGGGAAGCGGTCGCGCAGCCGGCCGCCGCCGCGGGCAACGAAGTGCGGGTCGGACTCGCCCCGGGCGGGCATGGTGTCGGCGGACAGGGCCGCGTAGAAGCCCGCGAGCCAGCCCCGGACGTCGGGCTCGATCTCCGCCTCGGCGCGACCGGACTCCTGGAAGTAGGAGACGTAGAACTCCTGCTCGGGGCCGCCGATCTGGCCGAAGATGTCGCTGGGGCGAGGCCCGCCGGGCGGCGCGTAGGGGACGCTCAGCAGGCCGACGGCGCGGAAGACCTCGGGGTGGAGCAGAGCGGAGGCGGCGGCGATGTTGGAGCCCCAGTCGTGGCCGACGACCACTGCGCTTTCCTCGCCGAGGGCACGCACGACGGCGACGTTGTCCTCCACCAGATCGAGCATCCGGTAGGCCTCGGTCGCCTCCGGCTTGGAGGAGCGGCCGTAACCGCGCACGTCGATCGCCACCGCCCGATAGCCGGCCGCAGCGAGGGCCGGGAGCTGGCGGCGCCAGGAGTACCAGGACTCGGGGAAGCCGTGCACGAGCAGGACCAGCGGGCCGGTGCCCTGCTCGACCAGGTGCAGGCGCCCGGCCGGGGCCTCGACGGTGCGGTGGCGGAGCTCGGCGGTCGGCTCGGGCTGCATGGGCTTCTCCTCGGTTCGCGGCGACGCGGCTACCCATCGATCATGCGGCGCAGTACCCACCCGACGCGATCAGCCTTGCCATTCTGGCAAACTCGCAGGACAGAGCGGTGGAGCGGCATGGCAGGAAGGAGCGCGAAAAGTGGCAATCGATGACGTGGACGGCACGCTGGCCGCGATGGGGCCCCGGTTGCGGGCCGCGCGCGAGCACCACGGCGCGACGCTCGCCGGTGTCAGCTGCGCGACCGGCATCTCGCCCAGCACGCTGTCCCGGATCGAGACCGGCCGACGCAAGCCCACCCTGGAGGTGCTGCTGCAGCTGTCGAAGGAGTACGGCGTCTCCCTGGACGAGCTGGCCGGCACGGCACCCGCCCCCGCGGCCAAGCCGCGCACTACGGCGCCGCTGAGCTTCGGCGACGACAAGGCAGTGCTGCCATTGACCCGGTACGTCGGCGGCCTGCACGCCCACAAACACGTCCTGCCCGCCCTCGAGGACCCGCCCGCGCGGCCCCGTATGGTCTCCCACGAAGGCTACGAGTGGCTGTGCGTCCTGTACGGACGACTGCGGCTCGCGCTCGGCGACCAAGACCTCATCCTGACCCCCGGGGACGTCGCCGAGTTCGACACCCGCACCCCGCATGGGGTGGCGAACACCAGCCCCAGCGGTCCGGTCGAGTACCTGATCATGTTCGGACCGCAGGGCGAGCGCCTACGGCCGCGCACTCCTGCCGCTGCTCGCGGGACTGGTGACAGAAAGGCTGCTGAGTGAGCAGCCGCTGTCTGCGGAGTAGGTCGTTTACCGCAGCTGGATACGGCACGTGGGAGCGGGTGTTCACCGCCCTGGTGGCCCAGGCCGACGCGGACGAAGACGTCGGCTGGGCCGTGTCCGTGGACTCCATCATCGTGCGCGCTCACCAGCACGCTGCCGGGGCCCGCACAAAAGGGGCCCCGGCCGGAGAGCCGGACGATCACGCCATCGGCCGGTCCCGCGGCGGACTGACCACGAAGATCCACCTCGCGGCCGACGGCCGGTGCCGGCCGCTGGTGTTCGTCCTCACCGCCGGTCAGGCCGCAGACGCACCCGCCTTCACGGATGTCATGGCCCGTCTGCGCGTTCCCCGCCCTTTGGGACGGCCCCGCACCGGAACGGGCCGACCAGCAGGCCAACCGGCGGCAGCGCGGACAGGCGGGCGGCAGACCGCCGGCCTTCGACCGCGAGGCATACAAGCCGCGCAACACCGTCGAGCGCTGCATCAACCGCCTGAAGCAGTGGCGCGGCATCGCACCCGCTACTAGAAGACCGCGACCATCTACCTCGCCGGACTTCACATCGCGGGCATCTTCCTCTGGTCCGCCCGCTGATCCAAACGAAACCGCCTGGCGGAGCCGCAGGTCAGCTGGCTGATACCGGCGGGGCGCGATTCGTAGAAGGTGCCGTCGCGGATGTCGCCGAAGCCCACGATCATCCGCAGCTCGGCGATCGTCTCGTCTTCGGGCTCGAGGGTCCGCAGCGTATGCGGCATGGTGCGGGCGGCGTCCGCGACGATGAACGCGTCGCGGGTCGCCGAGGGTGCGTACGTCAGGACCCGTCGACGAATGTGATCGTCTCGTCCAGTGGGGCCCGGCCTGTGCGGGTGTGGGTCACCGTGGGGTCCTCATAGCCGATCGACATGCCGCAGAAGAGGATGAGGTCGTCCGGAGGGCAGATGATCTCCGCGACGGTCTTGTGGAACTTGGCCCATGCCATCTGCGTGCAGCTGTGGAGTCCTTCTGCGCGGAGCAGCAACATGACGGTCTGCAGGTACATTCCGGCGTCGGACCACTGCGGGCAGGCGAGGTCGCGGTCGATGTAGCAGAACAGGGCGGCAGGGGCGCCGAAGCAATCCCAGTTCGCGGATGCGGCCCTCTGTCTCGCTTCGAGGTCCTCACGTGGGATCCCGAGCGCTCCGTAACGCTGCTCACCGAAGGCGGCCCTGCGCTCGCGGTAAGGGGCCTTGAGTGCGGGCGGGTACTGCGTGTACTCCGCCTCGTCCCATGGATCGCCCGAGGCGAGCCGTTCACCTGCACGCTTTTTGAGTTCGGCCAGGGGATTGCCGGTGAGCACGTAGATGTTCCACGGCTGGAGGTTGGAGCCCGAGGGTGCCCAGGCGGCAGCGGACAGTACCCGCTGAAGCACTTCCTTCGGGACGGGACGATCGGTGAAGGCCCGTACCGCACGTCGGCTCCTGACCGCCTCATAGACGTCCATCAGCTTGCTCTCCCCGCTTGGTCTGACTCCATCTTTGTCACGCTCGAGATTGTATCACTCGCGACTATCTCGTGTATAACTACCTTCAGAGATGAATCCGCAGTCCAGGCCCTCGCCCTGGGCAACACCGTCTGGAGAGTTCAATTGGCCACGCTGCTGCACGTCGACTCGTCCGTGCTCCCCGGCCCGGCATCCTCCTCCCGCTCGGTCACGGCCGCCTTCCGCAAGGCCTGGGAGGAGCAGCACCCACAGGGCACGGTGATCTACCGGGACCTCGCCGCCCACCCCGTCCCCCACATCACCGCCGAAGCCTGGTCCGCCGGCTACGTCGCCCCGTCCGAACGCACCCCCGGCCAATCCGCCGCCTTCGCCGCCCGGGTGGAACTCATCGAGGAGGTGGAGCGGGCCGACGCCATCCTGATCGGCGCACCCATGCACAACTTCTCGATCCCCTCGACCCTGAAGGCCTGGCTGGACTCCGTCCTCCTGCTCGGCCGGACCGCGGGCGAGGCCCCCTCCGCCCAGGGCACACCCGCCCTCGTCGTCGCCAGCCGCGGCGGCTCCTATGCTCCGGGCACTCCGCGCGAGGGTTACGAGTTCGTACAGAACTACCTCGAAGCCGTCCTGAAGGACACCCTCGGCCTGGACCTCGACTTCATCGTCCCGGAACTCACCATGGCCCCGCGCAACCCAGCCATGTCTCATCTGGTCCCGCAGTACGAGACCTCGCGCGAGCGGGCCTTCGACGACGCGATCGCCAGGGCCAAGGAACTCGCCAAGCGCCTTGCTGCATGACCCGCAGACGACTGGTGCCGTGCGATCCGACCCCCAGGCCGCACGGCACCCCCGCCACGACCCGCTTTACCAACCGCTGTGATGGCACGCTGCCACGGGCACGCGCCGCTTTACTCTTCGTCGTCCGCGGGATAGGCAAGCCGGGTCAGCAATTCCGTCAGCCTCTCGGACTCTCCGGGTGCCAAATCGGAGACCAGGCGCTCAGTGAGCGGCTCTGCGGCCACGTGTGCCGCGTCGAAGAGCTCCAGACCCTCAGGAGTGATTTCCACCGCGCGCGCCCGCCGGTCCCCCGGCACGGCCTTGCGTACGGCCAGCCCCTTGCGCTCAAGGTCGTCCACGACCCGCATGATCCCGGCCTTGTCAGTCCCTGTCGCCGCTGCCAGGTCCCGCTGCACCGTGGAGCCGCGGTTGACCAGCACGACAAGCACCGCAAAATGCCGCAACTCAATACCGAGCGGCCGAAGTGCCTCAGACATCACAGCAGCCGCACGCCAGTGCGCCCGACGCAACAGCAGACCCAGCGCGAAAGGAGACGTGTCCCCCGGACGATCGGTCGCACGCCGGGTAGTGGCTCGGCCAGGAACAGCAGCAGTCATGACAGCATGCTATAGCAATGCACTCAGTCGATACCATATCGTCTGAAACTAAGAGGCGATCCGCCGCCTGGCCGGCCACGGGGCCGTCCTGCCGATCACGGGCATAGCAGGATGGATGCGGTGTGGGCGGCGTCGTCCAGTCGATGATGGCCGTGCGCCTGTAGGCCCGAGGAATGCGACCGTGTAGGAAGAGGTCAGCCGGCGCCGCTGGAACCGAGCTTGTCAGTGGCGCCTCGTACGGTCCTGACATGGGTATCACCTCGGCCTGGTCCATCAGGACCTGGTGGAAGCCCTTCGGTCAGGTCTGCCGCAGGGAGGCGGAGGCGCTGGACTCCTTCACGAGCTGACCGCTTCCGGGGTGCACGTGCAGAAGATGTACGACGGCATGTCGCCCGACGACGACTTGTCACTGCTCACGGATGTGTGGGAGCTGGTCACCGGCACGGAGGACATCTTCCTTTCCATCCAGAACAAGGACTTCGCGCTGAGGTCCTTCTTCCACGCCATCGGCCCCGACCGGGCCGTCCTCCTGCCTGGCTGGTGCGGCGACTTCCTGCTCACCTCCGCCCAGGTGCGCCAGACGCTTCCCGCCGTCGAGCAGGCACTTCGCTTCCCGGCGAAAGAACGCGCACAGGCCGAGGACCAGGACTGGCTGGACTACGGCGACGATCAGGACAGCGTCCTGAACGGGCCGCTGCGGATGTGGCGGCAGGCCGCGACGTACGCACGCGGCCTGTGCGGGATGTCCGTCACCATCTACTGAGAGGAACTGGACGAACCATCTGCGACGTCATCGCGCACACCGCCGCTGTCTGGACGCCAAGTCGGCCGTCACGTCGTCGCCGAGCGGGTGACTTCGTCCCCAGGCCGCGCACGTGGCTGATGCGGCACCGTGGACGCACACGGATCAGTCGCCCCCGTGGTGGCAGACCACGTCCTACTCCGTGACCAGCGCTCGCTTCAGCGCGGTGGCCTCTTCGAGGACCTGGCTCAGGTCGGCGTACATCCGCAGACACACACCGGTCAGGCCTGGATCCCTGGCGGTGCGCTCGGGCGGTCGAGGTGCCCGGGCACGGGTGATCACGGCCCGGAAGGCGACGACGATGTCATCGCCAAGCCCGCCACGTCGGTGACACCCAAAGCCGGCCTCGGCGCGGTCGGGGCCACCTGCGGCCGGCTCGACGCGTGTACCGGCAGAAGCCTGCCGGCCGCCCCGGCACTCCGGCCTGCCGGAAGAGGGGGCGGCGCCGGGCCGGGAGCTCGGCCGGGTTCCCCTTGCGACCGTACGTCACGCCGGTGCCCCGCCCTCACCCGGGGAAACGTCCCGTGGAGCGGAGCCGCCAGCGTCGTTCGGCGTAGGCCAGGTCGTCGCGCCACAGGCGCCCCGAGGCCGCGCGCACAAGCGGTCGCAGCAGCGGCGCCGCCCGGCGGGCGACGGCGAAGCCCAGCCGGTCGGAGGCGGCCACCACCGCCTCGGTCACCGCGGTCCGCGGCCGGCCCAGCCGGTCGGGGCCGAGAGGCGTGGCGTGGGTCTCGACGACGGAACCCGTGCCCTCACCCTCGGTGATGCGCATGACGACCGTGCGCGGTTCGGGGGCGGTGAACACGGCGCGGACGGGTACGACCAGGCGCCCCGCCACCTTGAAGGAGACGTCGAGGGTGAAGGCGTCCTCAGTGCCGCTCCCCGAGCCGCCGGGTGATCCGACCACCGTGAGGTCGACGAACGAGTACGGGTGCAACCACGCGCCGTGCCACGGGTCCAGGCGGTTGGCCACGACGTCCTCGACTTCGCAGATTCCCGTGCCGGTGTAGACGGCCGTCAGCGCCCGTGCCCGCTCGGGCCGCCGCGCGACGACCGGTGCGTCCGACGGGGTCTCACCGCCCACCGCGTCCAGCCGGACCCACAACAGCAGTCCGTCGTCGTGCACCGGCAGCGGAGCCCAGTCCGCGTACGGGGTGCCGTCCAGGGCCAGCCCGTGCCAGTGGCACATCAGGGTGCCGCAGCGAACGGGACTGTCCCGCAACGGTGCGCCGAGATGGGGGCAGGCACCGGGGCCGCCCACCGGACGGCCGCCGGGGCCGCGCCACACGACCACCTCCTGCCCCGCCACGGTCCCCGCGAGCGGGCGGTCGTCGCGGAGATCACGCGACGCGCCGACGACGTACCAGTTGCCGGACGGTCGGGCCTGGGCCCGTTTCAACGCCTCCGCGATCACCCCCGGCCTGGCATCGCGCCAGGTCGGCCGCTGACGCTCCCACGGCACCGGTCGCCGGCGCAGCGACAGCGGAAGACGACCGCGCCGGCCGCGCGGGACGGGGGTCACACGACCTCCCGCGCGGCCGGTGGGCACGACGCGCCGAGCGCGGGGACGGGCAGCGGCCGCGGTGCCGCGAGTCGCCGGAAGGGACGCCCGGCGCGCAGCCGCGCGGTGACCGCCCGCACGAGGCCGTCCGCGGCGACCGCCGCGCGACGCCGGCGCGGGACCACCGCGCGGCGGTGCAGCACCGAGTAACCGTCCTGGGCGACCGCGTCCAGGATGCCGCCGTACAGGACGAACGCGGTGCGGATACAGGGACGTGAGACCGGGTCCAGCATGCCGAGGCCGGGAACCGCCTCCCGGTAGACACCCCGTGTCAGCGCCTCGAACTCGCGCAGCGCGGCCGTGATGCGCGGCTCGTGCCGGCCGGTGTCCCTGCTCCACCGCAGCAGTTCCCGGTCCGCTCCGTGGCCCGCCAGCAGATCGGCGGGCAGATAGACGCGGCCGCGGTCCAGGTCCTCGCCCACGTCCCGAAGGAAGTTGCTGAGCTGGAAGGCGACGCCCAGCGCCGCCGCGTACGGCGCGGCCTCCTCGCGCGGCACCACGGTGCCCAGCACCGGCAGCATCTGCAGTCCGATCACCGCGGCCGAGCCGTGCATGTAACCACGCAGGTCGGCATAGGTGGCGTAGTCGGTCACCGTGAGGTCGGCGCTCATCGCGGACATGAAGTCATGGAACAACGCGTGCTCGATGCCGTACCGGTGCGCGGTGTCGGCGAGCGCCAGGACCACCGGCTCGTGACTGTGCCGGTGGCGCAGTCCGTGCTCCAGGCTCCGCCGCAGTTCCGCCAGGGCCGCCGCGCGCGGCTGGGTGTCCGCTCCGGTACCGAAGGAGTCGACGATGTCGTCGGCCCAGCGGGCGAAGCCGTACAGAGCGTGCACGGAGGGCCTGCGTTCGACGGGCAGCAGCCGGGTGGCGAGGAAGTACGTCCTGCCGTGCCGCGCGTTGAGGGCGCGGCAGTGCCGGTACGCCGCGCGCAGCGCCGGATCGCCGATCCCCGCCGCGTCCAGTTCGCGGTCCGTCATGTGGTGGTCTCCTTCGCGCGCGGGGGCGGGGCGGGGCGCCGGGAGGATGCGGGGCGCGGCAGGCCGGTGACCCGCGCCGCGGCGAGCTTCCCGGACAGCAGCACGGTCGGCACGCCCACGCCCGGTGTCGTGCCGCAGCCGGCGAGGACGGCGTTCTCGGTACCCCGCACCAGGTTCCGCGGCCGGAACGGCCCTGTCTGGGCGAAGGTGTGGGCGGCCGAGAAGGGCGTCCCCGCGGCGTGGCCCGCGGCCCGCCAGTCGGCCGGGGTGACGAGACACTCCTCCTCGACGCTGCCCTCGATGCCGTCCAGACCACGCCGCTCCAGTTCCCGCAGCAGCGTCTGCCGGTAGCGGGGGCCGAGTTCGCTCCACGCGGTGGCGTCCGGCCCGATGTCCGTGTTGGGGCAGGGCGCGAGGATGTAGTGCAGATGGCGGCCCGGCGGTGCGAGCCGTGGATCGGTGGCGGTGGGCCGGGTGACGAGCAGGGAGGGATCGCTCATCAGCCGGCCGGTGCGCGTGAGTTCGGTGAACGTGGTGTGCCAGGCCGCGCCGAAGAGAAGTGTGTGGTGCGCAAGCTGCGGCCACGTGCGGTCCGTTCCGGCGTGCAGCACCACGGCGGACGGTGAGTGCCGCAGGCGCAGCGGACGCCGGGGGGAACGGCCGAGGAGCCGGTAGGCGACCGGAAGGTCCGGGGTGAGGACGACGGCGTCGCAGGGGACGCGGTCCTGGTCCGTGACGACGGCGGTGACGCGCCCGCCCGAGCGTTCCAGACGGGTCACCTCCTGTCCGTACCGCAGGTCGGCGCCCGCCTCGGCGGCGGCGTCCGCCATGGCCCGCGGCAGGGCGTGCATGCCGCCCCGGAGGAAGTACACGCCCGCGACGGTGTCCATGTAGGCGATGACCGCGTACGCGGCCAGGGCGCGGGCGGGCGGCACGCCCGCGTACAGGGCCTGGAAGGAGAAGACCCGGCGCAGCCGTTCGTCCTTGAGGAAACGCCCGATCCGGGCGTCCAGCCGGCCGAAACCGCCGAGCGCGGCCAGCCGGGCCAGGTCGGTGTTCAGCAGGTGCAGCGGGGAGTCGAAGTTGGCGTCGATGAAACGCCGCATCTGCGCCCGGTGCAGCTTGCCCAGCCAGTCGCGCAGCCGTAGGTACCCCGCCGCCTCATCAGGGCCGGCGAAGCGCTCCACCTCCGCCGTCATCGCGTCGGCGTCGGTGTGCACGTCGAGCGTGCTGCCGTCCGCGAAGCGGGCCCGGTAGGCCGGGTGCAGCGGAATAAGCTCCACCCTCCGGTGCAGGCTGTCGCCGACGGCCGCGAAGGCTTCGTCGGCGAGGCCGGGCATGGTCAGCACGGTGGGGCCGGTGTCGACCCGGTAGCCGCCGAGGTCAAGGCGTCCGGCCCGGCCGCCGGGCAGGGCGTCCCGCTCGACGACGGTGACCCGTCGTCCGGCACCCAGCAGGTGCAGTGCGGCCGACAGCCCGGCAAGGCCGGCTCCCACGACGACGACGTGGTCGGTGCGTCCGGGCAGCGTGCGCCTCATCGGCCGGTCTCCTGCGTGAGGGAGCGTGCCAGGGACAGGGGCCCTGCGGATGCCTGATCCTGTCCTCGACCCTGATCCGCCCCGGGGCGAGGGTGCCTTCCGTCACCGGCCGCCGCCTCGGCGGCCGTGGAAGCGAGCAGCCGGCGCAGCCGGCCTCCCGCCCCCTCCTCCGGGAGGACGCCGTCGAGATGACGCAGTCCCCGCGCCACCAGGTGCCTGATCCTGTCCTCGACGGCGGCCCGGGTACCGGTGCCGGTCAGCACCTCCCTGACCTGGTCGACATCCGCCTCGGTGAGACCGGGGTCGCCGAGCGAGCCGCGCAGCACGGCGAGGGCGCGGTGGTCGGCCACGGCCTCGGCCCGGCGGAGTGCGAGGGCGACGAGATAGGTCGGTTTGCCCTCGCGGATGTCACCGCCGCCGGGTTCGCCGGTCCGCAGGGGGGCGGCGAAGACATCGTCCAGGTCGTCGCGCAGCTGGAAGGCCACGCCGATGCGCCGTCCGGCCCGGCAGAGCGCGCGGGTGGTGGCCTCGTCGGCACCCGCCAGGGCCGCGCCCAGCGCGAGGGGCCGCTCGACGGAGTACCGGCCGCTTCTCAGACACGCGGCGCGCAGCGCCGGCGACAGGGAGTACGACCCCGTGACCTGGCCCTGGACGTCCAGGTACTGACCGGCCACCATCTCCGTACGCGTGTCGCTCCACAGACGGCGCACGACGGACGCCGTCGGGGCGGCGAGCGGGGTCTCGGTCACCAGGTCGTCCGCCCAGACGAGCGCCAGATCGCCGGCCAGGACCCCGCCCGCGTCCGCGAAGCGGGCGACGCGCTCGGGAGAGGCCGAGCCGGCGTACTGGGCACGCAGGTCGGCGTGGAACGCCGGACGGCCGCGGCGCAGCGCCGAGCCGTCCATCACGTCGTCGTGCACCAGGGCGCAGGTCTGCAGCAGTTCGAGTGCGGCGCCGATCCGCAGAGCCGCCGCGACGGGCACCTCGCCGGTGCCGGCGCAGGCACGCACCGTCCACCACAGAAGCCGCGAGCGCATGCGCTTGCCCCCCGACCGGGTGAACCGCGCGACCCGCCCGGCCAGTTCCCCGGCGAACAGGGCGTCCAGGGCCTGGGCGCGGGCGACGCGGTCGGCCAGGAACCGATCGAGCACCCGTCCGACGGCGGCGGGTACGTCCGCGTCGACCGCGCCCGCGTCGACCGTGTCCTCGCGAGTCGTGCCGTGTGTCTCGCCACGGGTCTCGCCGGTTCCGTCGTTCCGACGCACCCGGACGGGGGACCCCGACGGGGGCATCGGGCGTGGGGCGGACGGCGGCGCTACCGCATGGTGTTCCTTCGCCTGTGTGGGGCGCATCCTGTTCCTCTCGTCGTGGTCACGAGCGGTCCGTCACCACGTCTTCGCCGCGTGTACCGGGCGTGCCCGCGGCACCGGCCGCCGCGCGGACGGCCGTCTGCGGCGATGCCTTCCACATCGCCCACCCGCCGTGACCCCGCGTGCCGCATCCGAGTGACCCGCGTCCGTTCGGGGACGCCGACGGGAGACGCAAGGCACGTGCACGCACAGCACGGAAGGAGCCGTCGTGTTCGAGGCGGAGGTGGCCGTTCTGGGCGGCGGAGCCGCCGGCCTGTCCCTGGCCCACCGTCTGGCCGGGCACGTGCGGGGACTGCGGACGCCGTCCGTGGTCCTGGTGGACGCGCCGCCGGGCCCGCTGCGCGCACCGCGCCGCACCTGGTGCTTCTGGGAGCCGGGCCGCGGGCGTTTCGACGGCGCGCTGACGGCCTGCTGGCGGCACCTGCGCGTACGGCCCCCTGTGGGCGACCCGGTCGAACGGGACCTCGCGCCGTTGCGGTACAAGATGATCCGGTCCGACGACCTCGAGGACCTGGTCGGGCGGGACCTGGCGCGCAGCCCGAACGTGCGGCGGCTGGAGGCCACCGTGGAGACGGTGGAGGACGTCGAGGGCGGAGCCCGCGTCCGGGTGCGGAGCGCCGACGGCGAGGCCCGTGTGCTCACCGCCCGCTGGGTGCTCGACTCCCGGCCGCTCGGCAGCCTGCCCGCCGCCCGCACCACACTGCTCCAGCACTTCCACGGCTGGTTCGTCCGCACCGCGCGACCGGTCTTCGACCCCGGCACCGTCGACCTCATGGACTTCCGCACCCCACAACCCGCCGACGGCCTCTCGTTCGGCTACGTCCTGCCCGTCGGACCGCACGAGGCCCTCGTCGAGTACACGGAGTTCTCACCCCGCGTGCTCACCGCCGGCGGTTACGAGGCGGCGGTGCGGCACTACGTCGACGACGTGCTGAGCCTCGGCGACACACAGGTCCTCTCCACCGAGACAGGCGTCATCCCGATGACGGACGCGCCGATGCCCCGGCAGGTCGGAGCCTCCGTCTTCCGCATCGGTGCCGCCGGCGGCGCGACCCGCCCGTCCACCGGCTACACCTTCGCCGGTCTGCAACGCCAGACGCGGTCCGTCGCCGCCGCCCTGCGCCGGGGACACCGGCCGGTGCCACCTCCCGCCCACTCCGCCCGTTCCCGCGCCATGGACGCCGTACTTCTGCGTGCCCTGGCCACCGGCCGGGTCGACGGTCCCGCACTGTTCTGCGGCCTGTTCGCCCACGTGCCCGCCCCCCGGCTCCTGCGCTTCCTCGACGGACGCACCCGCCTGTGCGAGGACCTCGCCGTCGGCCTGCGCACCCCGATCGGCCCGATGCTCCGCTCGGCGCTCGAACTGCCGCTCCTGCCCCGCCGCCCGTTCGACTGACCACCTCCGACTCCACCGACCTGGAGACCGCATGACGCTGCTGCGCGACGAGGACCTCACCGCCGCGTTCGACCACGCCGCCCGCGGCTATGACGCGCTGGTGGCCGCCAACCCCGGTTACCACGCGCATCTTCGGCGCTCGGTACGCCGTCTCGGTCTGCCCGGGCCGGGAGCGGGCCTGCGCCTGCTGGACCTGGGCTGCGGGACAGGCGCCTCGACGGCCGCGCTCCGCGCCGCCCTGCCGGCCGCGCACATCACCGCCGTCGACGCCTCCGCCGGCATGCTGCGGCGGGCCGCCGCCAAGCCCTGGGCGGGTGAGGTGACCTTCGTACGGGCACCGGCGGAACGCCTCGCCGAGGCGGGGGTGACCGGCCCGTTCGACGCGGTCTTCGCCGCCTACCTGCTGCGGAACGTGTCCGATCCCGACGCCGTCCTCGCCGCCGTACGGGACCTGCTGGTGGCCGGCGGCCGGCTCGGCGTGCACGAGTACACCCTCAGCGGCCGCCGCATCGACCGAGCGGTGTGGAGCCTGGTGTGCCGGGGCCTCGTACAGCCCGCGGCGTCCGTCCTCGGGGACGGCGGGCTGTACCGCCATCTGTGGCGCAGCGTCGTCGAGTTCGACACCGTCGACCGCTTCGCCGCCCGCGTCCGGGCGGCCGGCTTCGAGCGCGTACGGGCCCTTCCCCTGCCGGGCTGGCAGACCGGCATCACCCACACCTTCGTCGCCCGGCGCGCGGAGAGCACCCGATGACCGCGGCCGAGCCGCCGAACGGCGGCCGTCGTGGCCGGGACCGGCGCGCCCGGATGCTGCCGGCGCCGCCCGGCGGGCGGCGCGTCGACGGGGCCCGCCCCGCCGCCGCCGTCGTCGGCGGCGGCATCGCAGGCCTCGCCGCCGCCACCGCTCTCGCCGAGCGCGGGGTCGCCGTGACGGTGTACGAGCGGCAGCCGTACCTCGGCGGGCGCGCCGGAGGCTGGCCGACCACCCTGCGGGACGGCACCCCGGTGACCATGAGCCGAGGCTTCCACGCCTTCTTCCGGCAGTACTACAACCTGCGCGGGCTGCTCCGCCGTACCGACCCCGGCCTGCGGCGGCTGACCGGTCTGCCCGACTACCCACTGGTGCACGCCGGCGGAACGCGTGACAGCTTCCGCCACGTCCCGCGCACCCCGCCGTGGAGCGCGCTGGGCTTCGCCGCGCTCAGCCCCACCTTCACCGTGCGGGACCTGCGCCGCATGGACCCGGTCGCGGCCCTGCCGTTGCTCGACGTCCGCGTCCCCGACATCTACGACCGGCTCGACCACATCAGCGCCCATGCGTTCCTCGACGCCGTCCGCTTCCCCGAGAACGCCCGGCACCTCGCCTTCGAGGTGTTCTCGCGCAGCTTCTTCGCCGACCCCCGGCAGCTCTCGGCGGCGGAGATGGCGCTGATGTTCCACATCTACTTCCTCGGCTCGGCCGAGGGCCTGCTGTTCGATGTGCCCCGTGCGCCCTTCCCGGCCGCCCTGTGGGAGCCACTGGCCGGTTACCTGCGGCGGCACGGCGCCGAGGTGCGCACCGCCACGGCCGTCGAACACATCACGCCGAGGCCGACCGGTGGTTATCAGGTCGCCTCGGACCGGGACGAGCGGTCCTACGACAGTGTGGTTCTCGCCCTGGACACCGCGGGCCTGCGCCGCCTCGTCGCCCGCTCGGACCTGCTGGGCGACACCCTGTGGCGCGAGGGGATCGCACGGCTGCGCAACGCCCCGCCGTTCCTGGTGACCAGGCTGTGGCTGGACCGCCCCGTGGCGCCCGGCCGACCGGGATTCCTGGGCACCGGCGGATTCGGGACCCTGGACAACGTCAGTGTCCTGGAGCGCTGGGAGGACGAGGCCGCCCGCTGGGCCGCACACACCGGCGGCTCGGTGGTGGAGCTGCACGCCTACGCGGTACCGGCCGACGCCGCCCGGGACGTCGAGGAGAAGCGCCTGATCGAACAGATGCACCGCGTCTATCCGGAGACACGCGACGCCACGATCACCGACGCCCGCCACGAATGGCGCGACGACTGCCCCCTGTTCCCGGTGGGCGGCTACGGCGACCGGCCGACCGTCCGCACCCGGGACCCGCATCTCGTGGTGGCCGGTGACCTGGTCCGCACCGGCCTGCCCGTGGCGCTGATGGAGCGGGCCGCGACGGCCGGCTTCCTCGCGGCCAACGCCCTGCTGGAGCGATGGGGAGTGCGGGGAGTGACCCTGTGGACGGTTCCACGGCACGGCCGGAACGCCGTGCTGCGGCGCCTGGCCGGCGCCGCCGCAAGGGGCTCCCGTACTCGGTGAACGCCCGTCCGCAGGGGGTATCCGGGGGAGCACACGGCCGCACCACACGTGACGGGCCGTCACACGTCCGGCCCACGCCGCATACGGTCACCCGGCGGGCGGGAAGGGATGCGGGGACCGCAGGCGCCACAGCACCCAGGGAGTGCCATGCACGAGTACCAGGAAGGGCCGGACCACCGGCACCGCCGCCCCGAAGGGGTCGACGACCTGACCGTCGAAGCCCTCGGGGCGCTGTCGAAGGCTCTGGAGACCACCGAGCGCGCCCGCGGCCATCTGTACAGCTTCCACCAGCTGACCGGCGGGGCCGACCTCGAACTGGAACGGGCGGTACGGCTGCTGCGCGAGGCCGGGCACACCGAGTGGGCGGCGAAGGCCGAGGCCGAGATCCTGGGTCGGAACGTCATCCCCGGTCACTGGACCTTCCAGGTCATCGAGGCCTACAACGACACCTACTACCGGCCGTTCCAGGAGCTGGAACGCAGTGTGGTGAACGCACTCGCCCAGGGCCGGGACCACCTGTACGAGGCGGAGATGAAGGAGGCACGCCGCACCCCCGGGCACTCCGGCCACACGGCGCGTCCCCCGGCCGCGGACGGCTGACCGCGTCCCACACCGACCGGGACTGCCGGGCCGCCCGTGGGCCGGCCCGGCCACGGGGCGCGGCAGCACATCCTCTGAGCAACCCCGGATCACCCGAACTCCCGCACCCGCTCCTGGACGGCGACCATGCAGACGTTCCTGCCCGATGCCGACTTCCGGCGCTCCGCCCTGATCCTGGACCGTCGCCGCCTGGGCAAGCAGCGAGTCGAGGCGCTCCAGGTCCTGCGCGGCCTGACCGTTCCCGGATACGGCTGGCGCAGGCACCCGGCCGTGCGCATGTGGAGCGGATACGAGGAGGCCCTGGTCCGCTACGGGCTCGAGGTCTGCCGGGTCTGGCGCGAGCAGGGGCACCAGGACAGCTGTGCCGCGTCGCTGATCGCCGGATACGCCGCAGGCCGTCCGGGCGCTCACGTGCGCGATCAGCCCGCTCTCGCCGCCGCGGGGGAACTCCCGCCGTGGCTCGGTGACGAGGCCTTCCACCGCAGCCACCAGTCCGCGCTCGTCCGCAAGGACCGGGACACGTACGCGCCCGTGTTCCCCGGCGTCCCGGACGATCTGCCCTACGTGTGGCCGTCCTCCGACCGGGAAGGGACGACCGCCTGACCGGGGCCTCGCCGACCGGTCGGCACGGCGGAACCAGGCGTGAGAGGCGAGCCGGGGACCCCGACTGGCCAAGACGGCTCCGACGCCGCGGGGGAACTCCCGCCGTGGCTCGGTGACGAGGCCTTCCACCGCAGCCACCAGTCCGCGCTCGTCCGCAAGGACCGGGACACGTACGCGCCCGTGTTCCCCGGCGTCCCGGACGATCTGCCCTACGTGTGGCCGTCCTCCGACCGGGAAGGGACGACCGCCTGACCGGGGCCTCGCCGACCGGTCGGCACGGCGGAACCAGGCGTGAGAGGCGAGCCGGGGACCCCGACTGGCCAAGACGGCTCCGACGCCGCGGGGCGACGCCCCGGCGAGATCCGGACGGCGCGTGCGGGCGTGGCGCCCACGGGTGGCAGACCCGACACCGGCGGGTGGCCGAGGCGGTCACGGTGGTGGGTGTCGGCTCGGGCGGTGTCGAGGGTCCCTGTGCGTCACGTCGGCGGACCGGGTGGTCCGTGCGCCGGCGGTCACGATCGGTACCCTTCTGGCATGTCATCGCCAACACCGTCCGCTGACGGCGCGCCCCCCGGCAACCCCGTCCCCACCGCCCCGGCCCGCCGATTGCGCCCTTCCTTCGCCGCCGCGCTCGTCGCAGGGCTCGTTCTGGGCGCAGGCGGGGTAGGGGCCGCCTGGGCGCTCAGCGGCGGCGACGGCTCCGCCGACAGCGGCGCGGCCGGCGACGCCCGCCAAGCCTGCGACGCCCTGCGGGGCTTTCACGAGTCGGACCTCGGGGCCGACGGGGGCAAGAGAGAAATCGCCTTCAACCGCCTCGGCGCCGCCGCCGTGCTGTCCACCGCGGCGGCTGCCGGTGACCGCGAGTTCAAGCCGTTGGCCGACGCCATGCGCCGGGTGCAGAACCAACTGGTCCGCTTCGTCGACTTCACCGAGCCGGAGGCGCAGAAGGACTTGAAGGCCGCCCGGTCCGTGTGCGCCGGTCTTTGACCGACGTCCGGGTCGGCGTCGTGCCGACCGCTCCGGGCGGCGACGCGTAGATGGTCGCTTCAGGTGGCCGCGACGGTCACCTGCCCGGCGGGACCGGTGGAAGCACCGTGTCTCCCGGAGGGGAGAAGCGCAGCGGCGCCGAGTCGGCAGGCCGCTCATCGGTGCGGGTCACATTCCCGACGCCGACCGGCGGGCGCGCAGCTTGCCGATGAGTCGCTGGGCCTGGGCCCGGCGGCGGGGATCGGCCGCGGTACGGCGTACTTGCTCGATCGTGCGCCGGCCCTGCGGACTGCTCGCGAACTGCTTGAGTCGTTGGATGACTCCTGACATGACACTCCTTTCGTCAGGGTGCCCTGCTCCCGGTGGGGCCCCAGGAGGTTCGGCTACCCGGAAACCGATGGTCCAGCCTCGTTAGGCCGAGGCCGGCGGCCGCGCCGCCACGCCCTCCGCGGACGTCCCTGAGCCCTTACCGGCGGCGGCACTTCGCGGGCGGCACGTGGCTGTCGACGCGGCTGTTATCGCGTCGAGTGGGCGGTGCCGGTGCGGGCATCGCCTCCCCGTGCCCTGAGGGGCACGCCGGTCTCGGTGAGCACGCGATGCACGAAGCCGTACGACCGGCCATGAGCCTCGGCTATGGCGCGGATCGACCGCCCCTCGCGGTACTCCCTGGTGAAGGCTTCGGCCAGCTCCTTGCGCGCGCTGCCTGTTATCCACTTGCCCTTGTGCACGGAGATCTCCTCTCGCATCACCGAAACGTGATCACCGGTTTCCCGTGTCGGCGCGACCCATGCGGCCTGCCCGCGCAACAGCGGGAGCCGCGGCGCCGGATGCCCGTCAGCGCGCGTACCCTCGCAGCCGGCCACCAGGTCCCGTCCGCCGTCAGCCACATTCCGTCGCCGTGGCCTACGGCGGGGTGCCCGCGCCGCTGCCGGGCAGACGTCGCGCGCCCCCACACGAGGAACAGCGCCGCGCTCTGGCCGACTTCCTCGACGGCTGGGGCGCGGCGGGCGGACCCACTGCCTGAGCGGTGGTCAGGCCGCGGCGGGCGGACCCACTGCCTGAGCGGTGGTCAGGCTGCGGCGGGCCGCGGAGCGGGGAGCGCCCGGCGGGCGACAGGCCGGCCGACCGTCAATGCTCACCCAGCGCCTGGTCGCACCCGCGGGACGGCTCCTCCGCCGACCGCACGATTGCCCGCCAACGCGGGGCCTGGTCGTCCAAGGCGGTGGGGGAGGTGAGGCGGAACGGCACGCCAAGGTGGCCGGCCGGCGCCCGGCCGGCCTCGGCGGCGGGCCGCGGAGCGGCTGCGCCTGCCGCCCCCCCCTGAGCCGGTGGACGGGCGAACGCCCTCGCTTCACCCCGTTCCTCGGAGAAGTGCGGCCGGACGCCGGGCTTCCCGGGCGCCCGGGGCATGGTGTTCGCGGTGGGGGTCGCCCACCGCCCGGCGAGCGGACGGAGAAGGCGCCCGCGGCACCGTCAGCGTCGCATGACGTCCCCGAGGCCCGGCGCGGGCATCGTTTCGCGACCGGATGGCCGTACCGGGGGCGCAGGACGGCGTTGGAAGACTTGTTCGCGGCCCGGCGGCTGTCGGCGCCATGGGCGCTGTGTCCGTCGAGCACCGACCCGGACATCGTGCGCGGGTGGCTGTCGTGGGCGTCGGTGGGGATGGAGGGCGTGGTCTTCAAGCGGCTCACCGATGTCTACCGGCCGTCGGTGAGAGGCTGGGAAACATACAAGGTCCGTGAGACGAGCGAGCCGATCGTCGGCGCGGTCACCGGCTCCCTGACCGCCCCGCGGACGCTGCTGCTCGGCCGGTACGACGACCAAGGCCGCCTACGTACGTCGGCCGCACCACCACCCTCGCCCGGACGGCAGGCGCCTCGGTCGCAGGCCTGGTCACGGCCGGGCGGCGCGGGCATCCATGGACGGGCTGGTCGTTCTCCGCCGAGTGGGGCAGCCGGGAGCGGTTTCTGCTGCGGCCTTCAGCAGGCGGGCGGCCAGTTCCGCAAAAGCCGGCAGGTCCGGGCCAGGTGCCGGGCGGCTGGTGTCGCGTACCAGCGGGTGCGGCCGCGCGACCGGCAGCGCGGCCGGCCCGGCCGCAGGGTGCCACGTCAACTTGACACTTCGTCCCGTCGCCGGTCATCGCCGGCTGTGGCGGGGATGGCGTTGTCGATGAGGACGGCGGCGATGGCGGCGGCGGTGGGGAAGGCGTCGGCGTCGAGGACCCGGGTGCGGGCCGCGGCGCCGTCGATGAGCAGCGCGAGCTGCTCGCCGAGCTGTTCAGGGTCGGCGGCGCCGGCTTCGCGGGCGGTGTCGGCGAGCCGGGCGGCGACGGCCTTCTTGTAGTCGCGTGCGTACTGGGATGCGGGGTGCTGGGGGTCGTGGAGTTCGACGGCGGCGCCGATGTAGGGGCACAGGGGGGTGGTGGGGGGGACGTCGAAGGCGGCGAGGAGCCGTTCGCGGGGCGTGAGGTCGGTGCGGTCGAACACGCCGGACAGTACGGAGGGGTCGAACCGGCGCAGGTACTCGGCGACGAGTTCGTCCTTGCCGGTGAAGTGCTGGTAGGCCGTGCGCTTGGACACCTGGGCCGCCGCGCAGAGCTGGTCCATGCCGGTGCGGTTGATGCCCTGCTCGCGGAACAGCTGCTGGGACGCGCTGAGGATGCGCTCGCGAGCGCCCCGGCCGCGGCGGCGGCCCGTGGGGCCCTTCTCCAACTCCGTCATGGATCCATCGTACCGCAGCTAGGTAACGACCGGTGTACATAGCTTGCGCCCCAGCCGACCGCCCCGTACCGTAAGCACACAGGACGGTGTACTTAATGCCGTCGCCCCAGGTGCACACGGCACCACCGACCCAAGGGAATGACTATGGGAAAGCTCGACGGCAAGGTCGCGGTCATCACCGGCGGCACCACCGGCATGGCGCTGGCCGGCGCGAAGCTGTTCGTCGACGAGGGAGCGCACGTCTTCATCACCGGCCGCCGCCAGGACGCCCTGGACGAGGCCGTGAAGCAGATCGGCCGCAACGTCACCGGCGTCCAGGGCGACGCCGCCGACCTGGACGACCTGGACCGCCTGTACGACACCGTCAAGCGGGAGAAGGGAAGCCTCGACGTCCTGTGGGCCAGCGCCGGCGGTGGCGAGCCTGCCCCGCTCGGCGAGATCACCGAGGCCCAGTTCGACACCTGGTTCGGGCTCAACGCCCGCGGCACCCTGTTCACCGTCCAAAAGGCCCTGCCGCTCTTCAACGACGGCGGCTCCATCCTCATGACCGGCTCCAACGCCTCCCTCGGCGCCTTCCCCGGCTGGAGCGTCTACGCCGGCAGCAAGGCCGTCCAGCAGGCCTGGGCCCGAATCTGGCTCAACGAGCTCAAGGACCGCCGCATCCGCGTCAACGTCCTGACCCCCGGCCAGGTCGCCACCGCCAAGCAGGAAGAACTCTTCGACGAGGCCACCAAGCGCCAGTTCGAGTCCCTCATCCCCCGCGGCCAGATGGGCCGCCCCGACGAAATCGCCACCGCTGCCCTCTTCCTCGCCTCCGACGACTCCAGCTACGTCAACGGCATGGAACTCGTCGCCGACGGCGGCACCACCGCCATCTGAACCGAACACCCACAACCAGGGCAGGACATCTCATGAGCAACATCACCATCATCGGCACCGGCAACATGGCCCGCACCCTCGGAGCGCGGGCAATAGCGGGCGGCAACACCGTCGAGGTCATGGGCCGCGATCACTCCAAGGCCGCTGACCTGGCCAAGGCGCTCGGCGGCGGCGCCACGACGGGAGAATGGGGCACCGCCCCGGCCGGGGACATCGTCATCGTGGCCCTGCTGCACGACGGCGTCGTACCGGCCGTCGCCCAGTACGGAGACGCTCTCGCGGGCAAGGTCATCGTCGACATCAGCAACCCCTTCAACTCCACGTTCGACGGGCTGGCCCACCGCGAGGAGACCTCGATCGCGCAGGAAGTCGCCAAAGCGGCCCCGGCCGGCGCCAGCGTGGTGAAGGCGTTCAACACCATCTTCCGCCATGTCCTGGAGAAGGGTCGGCCCGACGTCTTCCTCGCCGGCGACAACGCGCAGGCCAAGGCAAGTGTGGAAGCATTCATCGAGACCCTCGGACTGCGCCCGCTGGACGTCGGCAGCCTGAAAATCGCGCACTGGCTGGAAGGAGCGGGCGTGGTCACGGTAGGCCTCGCCAACCACGGAGTGGGAAACTTGGACTTCGCCCTCAGCATCACCGAACTTCCCGCCTGAGCCAGCCCTGAGCGGCGCACATCCCGCCAACACGATGGAGGAGGACTCGGACGAGACGACCGCAGTCCTCCTGCGCGGCTACGCGCCCTGAGCCACTGACTGGCATGCTTGCGGCGCCGAGCGCCAATCCGGAGCCGGTTGCCGAGAGAGTCGCACCGCTCCATCTCACGCGTCCGTCGAGCGTCCCCGCCGACGTCGGCCCTGCCGCAGGCCGGCCGGCAGAGCCAACGGAACTCGAAAACGGGCTAATTCAGAGAAGTGACCAAGCCGAATGAGATCGCGCCGGACCAGATCGCTCGAGGCATGGCACACCTTCCTACTCGCCGAGCGCGGTACGCAGACGAACCGGTCCCGGCACCCGGGCCGGCTCGGCTCCGGCCCGGCCCCCAGCGATCAGATCACCCGTTCGGTTCCGTGTGCGTGCGCTCGTCAGGGGCAACCCGCTGTGTGCGTGGGTAAGTGCCCTCCGGGGTGGTGACGGTGTCGCGACCGGTCCCCGAGAGCGGGATTGAGTTCCGCGACCAGCGCCGGAGACACCGGCCACCCCGAGTAGGTGGCGAGGGCGTGGGTGCCGACCGCTCCCAGCCCGCGGGAACGCAACCACCCCGTTCGCGATCACGAACCCTAGTGGACGACACAGAGAGCAGAACACCAGGAAGCAAGCCACCCTGGGCGGTCGCACATCGGTCCCCCACTCGCGGAGGCGGTCAGTCAGGGGCGGACCATCGCGGGTCGCACACGCCAGCTGATCGAGTGGGCGACCGACACCTCCCGACGGCTCGACTGTCAGATCGTGCAGCTCACGTCCGACAAGACGCAGACCGATGCGCACCGTTTCTACGACAGCGTGGCCCGGGCGTCCCACGCGCTGTGGTCGTCGAGGTTCTTGTGATCGCTCATGCCGGTTCGACGACGCCGCAGGCGGCACGAAAAGGTGAACGTCGGTGAGGGCCGGGCATGGAGATGGGTCAGCCCGGCCCGCGCGTGCACGAGGCGCGCCCCGTGCAACGAGCCGCCAGTCCAGCGGTCACTCTCCCCAGCCCTCACTCTCGCCCTCTGGACTCGGCGGCTGCCGCAACGTCCGAGCGGTGGGCCGGCGTGCACGGTTTGCCGAGATGGGCGCTGGGGGTGTAGGCGTCGGGCGCTGTTGGGGCTGTTGGGGGGTGTTGGGACCTGGTGTCGCCGGTGAGCGCCTGTGCGCTGGGCATGCCCTCTCCACGAACACCGTCTGGGCGGCGCACGGTCGACGCATGGGGGCTACAAGGGAAACGTGTCCAGGGCGCGGGGACGGCACGGACTGCCCGAACGGGGAGGACGAGGTCCTGGTCGACGGGGTCCGGTGCGAGGAGTGCTTGTACTACTGGGAGCTGGATGCGACGGCGCCGGAGCGCCGGCTGGTGACTGATGACGGGCTGACCCGGCCGACCGGGGACCCGCGGGAAGCCGGGCCGGGAACAGCGGCGTAGACCTCAGGCCATCCCGGCCCTGCTCCGCGCCACCTTGTACGCGGCGCGGAGCATCTCCTGCTGGTCCTCGTCCAGACTGCGCGGCTGCGGGCGGCGGGTTCCGGTCGAGAGCGGCGTCGCCACGAAAACCGATCACCCGCTGCCGCTGGCACCGCTGTCAGGCGACCAAGCCGTTCTGCCTGAGAAGTGGCAGAACGCGGTCCCTCACCGCCGGAGCCAGCTGCACGTCTGGTTCACCACCGGAGATCCATCGCAAGTCCGCCAGCTCAGATGCAGCCCGAGGGACCTCGCTGATGCTCGCTGCGAAGACGGTCATCCTCATGGGCACGCCCTCAAGAGCCGCGCGCGCTTCGACATCAGCCAGAAACCGCGGATCCAACGGACGAACCCCCAGTTCCTCGTCGAGCTCACGGACCAGAGTCTCCACCGGGGTCTCCCCCAGGTCGGGTTTCCCACCGGGCAGATAGAACACCGAGGGAGCCGCCTTCTTACTCACGACCAATAGACGCCCTTCCTGGACAATCGCGGCGGCCACAACCACCAAGGGTTCTGCCTCATCGAAGCTTCCGGGAACGACCACCCCACCGTCCTGTGTCATGCACGCCATCCTCCCAGGGATCTCCAGCGGCACTGCGCCAGCTCGGGCTGAAGGATCAAAAAAACCTACTGAGGCCGAGGAGCGCGAGCGGCCGTCGCGGGTTGCGGGCGTGGCGCCGCCGCCCTGCCGCGAGGTCGGTGACGTCGGCCTGTTTCGGCGCATCGATGGCGACGGTGCGCCAGGTGGCCACGGTGCGGGGCGCGTTGCCGGTCCGCGGCGGGGAGGCGTCCTCGGCGAACGTGGTGTTACGGATGTGGTGCCGGGCCTCAATGCTCCGGTGATCGCGGATCAGTCGGGGCGTCCGACTCGGTGAGCTGAGCTCGCTGGAGCTAGCGCCGCTAGCGTCGCGGGATCTCGACCTCGGCGCGGATCGCCCGCATGATCGGCGCGACATCGGCGGCGGTGAAGCCGAGCTTGGGACTGGTGCCGTCGGCTTTGGTGACGAGGGTGATGCCGGCGGCGGTGGTCGAGGTGAACCAGGAGCACGTGGAGACCGCCGTGGTGAGCAGGTCGGTCTGCATCAGGACGGTGTTGCAGACCGCCCGGCCGCCGTGCGGGCCGGGTAGGGCGTCGATGGCGCTGGTGGTGGTCCGGTCACCGGCGCCGTCGTCGTTGACCGCCGGGAGCTGGTAGAGGATGTCATGCAGGTGATCGGGGTCGAAGCCGCTGCCGGTGACCCCGGTGTAGAAGATCCACGCGCCGTCCGCCCGGTCGTCGTAGTAAGCCTGTACCGGTGTGCCGGACACGCCGAGACGCGCGGCGTTCTGCCGCGTGTCGGCGTCGAACCTCTGCACCACGTCCGCAGGCGGCTGACCCTGCGGATAGCCGGCCGCGACCTGCGGGACGGTAAGCACCCACGAGGCGCCGCCGGCGCCGCCGGCGGAGATCCCGCTCCCGGACGTGCTCGCGGTTGCACTTCCGGTTGTAGCCGGGTCGGTCGCAGCCCTCCGGGTCGCGGGAGCGGGGGGGTCGTTCGCCGAGCCGCCGGACGGGCCGCAGGACGACATCAGAGGCAGCCCCAGCAGGGTGCAGACCACGGCCAGCACGGCAGTGAGCCGACCGGTTCGCAGGGCGGACGTCGCTCGGACGCGCTGGGGTGCGGAACTAGCCACGTACGGCCTCCTTGGAAGGACATGTCCGGGCTTCGGGCAGGGCTGTGCCGGGCGTGTGTCGGTCGAAGCCCTCGGGATGACGACAAGTCTCGCAGCAGTACGGCCGCGAGGCAGCCCCGTCGTACAGCGGTGCTTGCACCCCCTCGACAGAAGAACTGGCGGTACGTCAGGACAGTCCATGGCACCATCTCCCCTGACGCAGAGGAAGGCGGAGGGCATGGACCTCGACCCCAGGCGCCTGTTGGTCCTGAGCGCCATCGCGCAGAGCGGCGGCCTCGCCCCGGCAGCGCGCGTGCTGGGCCATACGCGTTCGGCGGTTTCACAGCAACTGGCGAGTCTGGAGAGAGAAGTGGGCCTGCCGCTCGTCGACCGCTCCGGCCCGCGACTGGAACTCACGGCGGCCGGACGCCTGCTCGCCGCCACCGGGGACCGCATCAGCCAGGAACTCGCGCTCGCGGTACAGCAGTTGGACTCCGCGAACCAGCAGATCATTCAGGGGCCGGTGGCGATCGGCGCAACGTCGTGGGTGCTCGCCCGGATCGCGGTCCGTGCGCTGCGGCTGCTGGCCGTGTCGCACCCACAGGTCGAGCCGAGGTTCGTGGAGGCCGGGCTTCAGGACGGCCTGCGGCAGTTGCGGATGGGCGAGTTGGACGTCCTGGTCATCACCGACGACCGGGACACCGCATCACCGCTGCCGCCCTCGGTGCGGGCGCAGGTGCTGAGCGAGGACGACTACCGCGTGGTCGTCCCGGGCAGCTGGGACGTGCCGACCGCCGCCGCCGAGCTCTCCGGCCGGCCGTGGATCAGCGCCCCTGCCCACTCCGCCCGCGGGCGCGCCTTCGCCCGGTTCGCGAGCGTCCACGGGGTCGTGCCGTCGGTCGAGCATCTGGCCGACCACATGATCGCCGTCCAGGCGCTGCTGGCCGGAGAGGTCGGTGCGGCGGTTCTGCCCGCGTATCTCGCGGCTCAGCTGGGGCAGGTGACCGTGACGGCGCTCGCCGTCACCGGCAGTCAGATCACGCGGACGCTCTACCGCACCGGCCACGGCGGCACCGCCGCGGCTGCCCGGGTCGTGGCCGACACGTTGAAGCAGGCGGCCCGTGACCACGCCGAGGCGGTGACCGTCACCGGACAGGCGAAGGGCGACATCATCATCCGTCCTCTGCACGACCCCACCGAGGTACTTCCGGCATACGCCCGTGCGCCGGCGGCACCACCCAGTCGGCCGCCACAGCCGCGGCCCGCGCCACCGACCGGGTCTCGCTCGACCACCGCCGCACCAAAGCGAAACGGCGAGGCCGGCGGTCGCAGATGAGCTTCGCGAACCGGGCTGGGCGGGGGTGGCCCGCTCGGCGGTCAGGCTGGTGGCCACGTGGACGGTGATGATGCCGATCGTGCGGTCGTACGGCGACGCTTGGCCTGAACCGCCTACCGGGCACAGCGGAAGATGTTTCAGCGTCATACCGTGACGGGCATGAGCGTCACGCTGTTGGGCCACCCGGCCGCGGCAGCCCACTGGTGTGTCTTGGAGGAGACGTGACTACTGGCACGGTGAAGTGGTTCAACGACGCGAAGGGCTTCGGTCTCATCGTCCCGGATGAGGGCGGCGAGGAGCTCCCCGTTCATTACAGTGAGATCCGAGTGGACGGCTTCAAGTCACTTGTCGAGAACCAGCAGGTCCAGTTCGAGGTCAAGACCGGGCCCAAGGGCCAGCAGGCTGTCAACGTCGTGCCGCTGTAGCCCCGCTCAACGAGGAAACGGCACCCGATGGCCAGGGCACACATCTCCCTGCGGCACGAAGGCGTCGAGCCGCGTACCGGCCGGCGATGACGGTGCCGACTGGGCCAGAGCGGACTGAGCACCCAGCACCCACTGCAAGCGCAGGGTCTCAGCATTTCGCACCAAGCGAGTGGTGATCGTGCGTCATTTGTAGGTTCCTCAGGCGCGACCAACCTGTCACGCCTTGAGAGGAGCAACGACATGGCCGCACCGTCATATCCGCCCTGATCACCTGCTTCGCCGTTGCCCTGACCATCGCCTGCCCCGCCTCCAGCGCCTCCGCCGCGACCACCGGAACCGCTGCCTGTCCGAGCGGCTGGCTGTGCGTGTGGGACCAGATCAACTACCACGGCAACATGTACAAGTTCGCGGGCTCGAACTCTTCATGGGCCGCCTGGGCGATCAGCAACCACGACTCGTCCTGGTACGTCAAGGTCATCAAGGCCGGCACCTCCTCCCCGAGCGACTCCGCTCACGCCCACCTCGGCAGCTCCAACAGCTGGGGCAACTGCTGGGTCGTAGAGCGGCTGCGTCCCGCGTCACCTCAGCCGGCCAGTGAAAGGCCAGTGGGGCGCCCGGCCCGTGATCGGGCGCCCCACTGTTGGACGCAACTCCTCGTGGACGCCACGAGGTCCCTGGAGGGAGCGCGCATCTGCGCGTGGTTCCTTGGTCAGGCGCGGCCGTTGTAGTAGAGGACGTCCCAGTGGCTCTTCTCGCGGGCGTACACGTTGCCAGCCGGCGACTTGTAGAGCTTCGTGCCGTCTTTGCGGGCGCCAGCTCGCTGCGGTGGGAGTACCTGCCCCGGGGTATGGCCGACCTCGGTTCCGGCAGTGATGATCACCCGGCACCCGCTGAGCTTCTTGAAGGCGATCACACCTGACACGGTCGCCTTGTTGATGTTGGTGAAAGAGGTGCATCCCCTCTTGTTCCAGTTGGCGCAGTTCTTGCTCGACGTCCAAGAGACGCCCGCCTTGCGGAACTGAGCCGCCGCGTCATTGTGCCGGGCGTACTTTGCGGGTGGGGCCGCATCCGCCAGGCCGGCGGACAGCAGGACCGAGCCCATTGCGGCTGCCGCGAGTCGGCTGCCTCACCGGGGCGGCACCTGGACGGAGACGTCGCACGGGAGTGCGGCTGGTACTGCCGCCGCCTGCCGCCGTCGCGTTCTGCGTGGCGGCCGGGCGGCGTGGTGGACCAGCATGACGACGGCATGGGAAGCATCCCCGCTTCCCCACTGCGGGAGCCGAATTCGGCGGAGGCCATTGCCGAGGCCACCAGCCTGCTCGCACCGGAAGACACCCGGCGTTGAAGACCACGACGGGTGGCTGCCGGAGCCGTCCCTGCGCAGGCCACAGCCGTACGAGGATCAGCGGGCGTCGGGGATCCGCCCGATCAGCTGGGTGAGCATCTCCACGATCTGCGCCTGATTCCGATCGATCTTCTCCGAGAGCGTGGACCCGCGAGGTGGGGCGCCGGCCGCCAGGAACAGGAAGGGCGAGCCAGGTCCCGGGGTGTGGACCGTGGTCCGCATGAGACCGTCTGCGGGCTTCAGCCTGCCGACGTGCGTTCCGTGTCCCTGGTGCGGATGTGCTGGCTGAGAAAGAGAGCGGCGCGGTCGAGTGCCTCGTCGGCTTCGTCCAGGACGCCAGCGAACGCCTGGAAGACATGAGGAACGTCAGCGGTGATGTCCAGGATGACGTCCACTCCGGCGTCCCTCGCGCGCGTGGCCATGCGTGTGGAGTCGTCCAGGAGCATTTCGTTGGTGCCCGCCTGCAGAAGCATCGGGGGGAAGCCGGTCAGGTCGGCGAGGGTGGCGGGGCTGAGCATTGGCTGGTAGGGGTCCTGTCCCGCGCGGTACATGGCTCCGGTGTGTTCCATGCCCTCACGCGTGAAGAACGGGTCGATGCCCGCCTTGGTGTCCATGCTCTCGCCTGTCCGGGTTCCGTCGAGTCCGGGGGAGAACGCCACGATCGCGGCGGGCATGGGCAGGCCCGCGTCGCGGGCGGCGAGGCAGGTGGTGACAGTGAGGCCGCCACCGGCGGAGTCGCCGGCGAACACGATCGCCGAAGGGTCTTCGCCGCTGTCGAGAAGTGCGCGGTAGGCGCTCAGCCCGTCCTCGATCGCGGCCGGGAACGGGTGCTCAGGGGCAAGCCGGTAATCCAGCGAGAACGCCCTGACCCCGGTTCTGATCACCAGGTTCCCCGTCAGCGACATCGCCGTCTCCGGTGAACCGACCACGTAAGAGCCGCCGTGAAAGTAGAGGATCGTCCCCGCCTTCGGAGTGCCGGCCGGCTCGACGAGCACCGCGGGCCGATCGCCCAGCGTCGCGGTCCGGGTGCGGATCCCAGCCGGGACGATCATGCCCCCCATCATCGCCCTGAACCCGGCGCGGAGTTCCTCCACCGACGGAGGGTCCTCCGGCCGAGGCCGTCGGACCATCGCGTCGATCTCCGCGCGCTGTTGCCTGCTCATTGTCGCCTCCATCGCAAGTGAATGCCGAGGAACTATATGCCCAGGCATCTAAGTTAGGATATATGCCATGGCATCTAAGTCAAGCCGTGGCCCGATCGACCTCCCGGGCTTCTTCGCCGATCTCGTCCGCTGCGAGACACGCCTCTACAACGCGCTGAACGACCGCCTTCGCGAGCGGCACGGGATCGTCACCTCGCAGTTCGAGTTCCTGCGCTTCCTGCGCGACCACCCCGGGTCCCGGGTGGCCGACCTCGCCACCGAATTCGCCATCGGGATCGGCGCGACCAGCAAGGGCATCGACCGTCTGGAGAAGCAGGCATGGGTCATACGGCGGACCAATCCATCGGATCGCCGCTCATCACTGCTGGACCTGACCACCGGAGGCCTGCAACTCGCCGAGGCGGCGGAGGCGACCTTCACCGAAACACTGGCCGAGCTGACCGCGGACGTCCTCGGCGGTCCCTCAGGACTGGCCGCCGTACAGATCCTCTCGGAGCTGCGCTCCGTGCTCGAACGCGACCAGATCGGCCTGCCCACAGGCTGACCGGCATGCGCATCCAGTGCGACTGCCCGCGGGCTCCGGGAACTACCGCACCGTGCTCAAGCACATCGACCAGGGCGGCCCGGCACAGCAGGCGCTCACGAAGGCCGCGGCCATGACCGCCGAAGCCCGCCAGGCCCTGGAGGGCCTGGACGAGGAGGCGTCGGTGGACGAGGTCGCGACGCGGCTGGAGGGCAGAGTCTCCCCGGCAGTCCTCGCCCTGGTGAAGGCCCAGGTGGTACAGGCCGGCGGGATCGGCGCGGTCACCCGCGCGGTGGACGGCTTCGGCGGGTTCGCCAAGCAGTACGAGCAGATCGAGAAGGTCTCTGCCCATCACGGCAACTTCTGGGAAGTGCTGCTGTACGGGCAGATCGGCCGGGACCGGGCGGTGATGTTCGACCTGGCCGACAACGACAAGCTGAAGTTCACCGCGACCAGCGAGGACAGCCGTGTGCTGGACCCACTCGCGCACGCCCAGCGGCACCAGGCGGCCCGCGGCGAGTACATCACCTCCTTCAACGAGAAGGGCAAGGAGGTCGATATCTCCTTCGCGACCCAGAACTGGCGCAAGGCGGTGGTCGACAAGACCCGGACCGGGCAGTTCGTGCGCAAGCACTTCGAGGCGATGGTCTTCACCGCGCTCGCCGAGGAATTGCGCACCGGCGACGTCGCGGTGGTCGGCTCGGAGGAGTACGCCGATTGGTCCGAGCAGCTGCTGGCCTGGGAGGCCGTCCAGGAGACGCTGGGGTCCTACCTGGTGGAGGTAGGCCTCGCCGAGCCGGGCGAGAGTGCCCAGTTCGACGCCGAGTTCTTCCGCCGGCAGTTGGAGGACGAGCTGCGGGGCGCCGCCGCCGCGACGGATGCCGGGTACCCGGAGAACTATGGCTTGGTCATCGATCCGGAGACGGGCATCCCGTCGCCAAGGGCGTACCGGGCGGCGGGCCAGCAGCCCTCCGCCAAGCCGCTGGAGCAGGACCCTGCTCACGAACGCGGTGATCTTCCACAACGCTCTGGACATAGCGGAGATCGTGCGGCAGCCGCTGGAGGAGGGCTGGGAGATCGACCCGGGGGACCTGGCGCGCATCTCGCCGTACCTGACCGAGCACATCAACCGGTTCGGCGAGTACAGCACCCACGAACTCGGCATCCGGCCCGAGGCGTACGACCCGAAGCTCGACGTCGACTTCACACCGCTGCGCGAGCAGGACCTGACCGCCGCCGGCCTCGGCCAGGCCGCTTGAACCGTGAGGTGAGCTAGCTGGTGACGCCCTTCACGGGAGCGGGCCGGTACACCCCAGAATCCTGCTGCGAGGGTCAGCCTCCAACACCGTGGCCTGGGCAGGTGATCCGATGGCGCTGCCGTGGGGACGGGGTTTGTGACGGTTCTCGTGAGCCCTCGCCGTATTTCAGAGGGATACCCGCGCTGTTCTGCCGGCGGCAGAGCAGCGGCCGGACCGGGCTCGACGATCACTACAGTCCAGTCTCATGACGACGATTACGACGCGTACGGTCGAGTATCCGGCCGACGGTTTGACGATGATCGGGCACCTCGCGCTCCCGGCCGGTGTCGACCGCCGGCCCGCGGTGCTGCTCGGGCCAGAGGGCATGGGGCTCAGCGACGTCGAGCGCCGCCGGGCCGATGCTCTCGCCGAGCTGGGATACGTAGCGTTGGCCTTCGATCTTCACGGCGGGCGCTATTTGGGTGACCCCGAGGAGATGCTGGCCCGTTGCCTGCCGTTGCTCGCTGATCCCGACCGGATGCGGGGCATCGGCCGTGCGGCGCTCGACGTGTTGCGCACCGAACCGCGGACCGACCCCGACCGGATCGCCGCCATCGGCTACGGCACCGGAGGCGCCATCGCGCTGGAACTCGGGCGCGGCGGCGTCAGCCTGCGCGCGATCGGGACAGTCAACGCAACTACCACGGGCCGACCGGGCGAGGCGGCGCGCATCCGCTGCCCGGTGTGGGCCGGGGTCGGATCGGAAGACCCGATCATGCCGCCCGCGCAACGGAACGCGTTCACCGCTGAGATGCAGGCCGCGGGTGTCGACTGGCGCCTCGCGGTCTACGGCGGCGCCTTGCACGCCTTCCACCACCCGCCGGTCGACCACCCCACGGTCCCCGGCGTCGGCTACCACCCACAGCACGCGCAGCGAGCCTGGCGCGACGTCGTCGACCTGCTCGCCGAGTGCCTGCCCGTGACGGAGGATCTGGGGCATGACCGGGGCCCGAGTAGGAACGGAACAGAGAACCGGCCTAGCTGTCAGAACTTCTGACAGGCCGTGAACGGGGCTGTCAGGGTGAGCGATGACCCCACGATCGGTTTCCTGAAGGCGGATGTGGCGCGGTTCTGCGCCGGTCTGGATGAGTTGGCCCCGGGATTCCGGCTGCGGCTGGTGGTGCAGCTGAGGGCCGCGCTGGACGAGGTGACGGACGCGGCGTTGGACGCCGGGATGGCGGCGGCGAATGCAGAGGGCTGGGGACTGCGGCAGATCGGCGGCCAGGCGGGACTGTCGCACGAGAAGGTCCGCTACCGGCTCGCCCAGGCGGAGGGCGGGAGCGAGCTGGCCGGGCCCGTCCAGATCGTTGTGGAGGCCGTTTCGGGCTTGGCGGTGGAGCGGAGCTGTCCGCCTTGGACCTCGGTGGGCAGGGCGAAGTTGTAGCGGCCGTGGAAGTTGATCTGGCCGAACTTCAGCGGGGACAGACGCGCCACGTCCTCGTCGCGGACGTGGCATGCCCTCGGCCCGCATCTCTTCGATGATCTTCTGGAAGTACACGGTGTTCCACAGGACGACGATGCTGAGCATCAGTCCCAGCGCCCCGAGCTGGTCTTCCTGGCCTTCCCTGTAGGACTGCCTGAGCTCGCCCTTCTGCCCGTGGAAGATGGGTTGACCTCAAGTCCGGTTGAGATTCTAGGTTCGGGTTCGCCAATGTCGACGTACGGGAGAGGAACGGCCATGAGGACGCTGGTGCTGGGAAGGACGCCCGCCAGGGTGACAGAGGTGGTGGCAACGCTGCGCGCGGACGGCTTTGACGCGGAGGGAGTGAGCACCGACGAGGAGGCCCGGAAACTGTTGGAGCAGGAGGAGTTCGGCGTGTTGATCATTGGCGGGGGTGTGGAGCCGGACTCCCGCGCAGCTATCAAGGAGTTCGCGTTGAAGCACCGGGTGCGGCGGGTGATCGACGGCGCGCTGACGGAGCCGTTCGACGCCTACGTGCGGCGGGAGTTCGAGCCGCTGATCCGGGAGGCCGCCGCCAAGGCATGACGGACATGGTCGGCCCGACCAGGCGTGCCGTCCACGTGTCCTTCTCGATATCCATGTGGATCGTCCGCCGAAGCTCCCTGTTCATAGCGCCTCGTTGGCATCGTGTGGGCCATTGCGAACGAGGACCCGTCCGCTCACGCCGCACTTCGCCACGACGCCCGAAAACGTCACACCGGTGCCGATGGAATTTCGACGGGTTACCAAGCCGCAGGTCGCTGTGTCATCAACCCCCTTGACACGAACGGGACCAGCAGCTGGGTCCCTGGGTTCCGCCTCTTGCCAGTGCTCCGTTCGCCGACCCGCTTCACGTCGTCTCTCCACGGCGCACCACATCGACTTCGTGGATCTTTTGCGGTTGCGCCGGGCTTGCGTCCCAGGCCGCTCGATGACACGCGCGGACCTCTTCGCGTCCTTGGTAGCACTCAGGCATACCAGGGAAGAGGAAAGGGAACTCGTGCACGGCGTCGATCGCGTACAGATCGGCCAGGTCGTCTGTGGACGTGTCGAGCATCACCCGCTGTAGCGGGCCGACACCTCACGAGGGCCGAGGTTGGCCGAGGTCGTGTTCGGCACGGCGACGGACTCCTTTCAGCCAACGTATGGTCGAGTTCATTCGAGCGCTGGACCAGAACTTCGAGACTCGGGGCCTGTGGCAGACGAGGGCCCACAAGATGCGGGTGTTGCGCGCGACTTGGACAACCCTCGCTCCACGACGACATGACCGCCGCCACCGGCCGTCTGCGAGAGGTGACCGCGAACGGTGCTTCTGAGGGCTCCCGCTGGAAGACCGCATTCTGCTGGTCTCTGCGTAATGCCGAACGAACTTGACGGTGCGTCAGCTCGCCATGCAACCGCGATGTTTTGTCGGGCGCTTCCGGCGTGCCGGTGGGTGTATTGCTCCGCGGTCCGGTATGCCACTCGGCCTGCTGCGCCAGGAACCCAGGCTTGTGAACCCGGTTGGAGTCCAAGCGCCGGCCCGTGCAGCCCGAGCCCGGGTGTGGGCTCGGGGGCGCCGTGGGGGTCCTGCGTCGGGTAGAGGAGCCGACTTGTACCGACGTCAGGATCCGGCAACGGTCACGTGGCGAGCCAACTCGGCGGCCAGGCGTCGCATGACCGTGCGGTTGGCGCGCCGCATCGTGGCCCGGACGACGGGTGCCAGCAGGCGGTCGGCGACCGGGGCGCGCACCCAGGCGTACGTGAACGCCACATGGCTCCCGCCGGCCGGCAGTGGTTCGATGGTGTAGGTGCCGTGGGCCAGGCGTCGGCCGGCCGCGCTGACGTTCCGCTCCACGATGCGCCGCGGCGGGTCGGCCTTGACAACCTCGACGGTGACGTCGGTCTTCGTGCCGCCCAGCGCGGCGGTGACCATGGCGCACGATCCGATGCCGCGGCGGGGGCCGCTGTAGCGCCAGTCGCTCAGGTAGTGGTTGGTGAATCGCTCGTGGTGAGCCATGACATCGAGGAAGTCATAGACCTGCTCGGGCGTCTGCGGTACGTCGATCGACACGGTGACAGACTTCATGTACCACACGGTACACAGCGCATGTACCAATTGGTACACTCGCGACGTGGTGAATACGGACGGCTCACATCCTGAGGACGAGGGCGCGCCAGGCACGGACGGGGGCCGGCGCGCTCACCTGGTGAACATGGCCGTTGACCACGTCGCGGCACACGGCCTCACGGACCTGAGCCTGCGCGGCCTGGGCGACGCGATCGGCGTCAGCCACCGCATGCTGATCCACTATTTCGGCTCGAAGGAACAGCTGCTCGTCGAGATCGTCCGGACATCGGAGCAGCGCCAGCGTGATCTCCTGTCCCGGCTCCGCCTGGAACCCGGTCTCTCGCCCGCCGACGCTGCGCGGCTCCTCTGGCAGCAGCTGACGGACCCCCGACTGGCCGGTCAGGAGCGGCTCTTCTTCGAAGTCTGTGGGTACGCGCTGCGGGGCCGCCCCGAGGCCGCCCCGGTCCTCGAAGGGCTCGTGAACGACTGGCTGGAGCCGCTCGTGGCCGCTGAGGTCGGCGCGGGGGCGGATCCTGCCGTGGCCCGGAACCGGGCCAGGCTGGGACTCGCCACTGTCCGGGGTCTGCTGCTCGACCTGCTCGCTACCGGTGACCGTGCCGGCGTCGACGCGGCGATGGGAGAGTTCCTCCGGCTGTACTACGGCTCCAAGTGACAGAGTCGCCGCTCGGCCCGAGGGACTGAGACAGGCGACGACCACCGTTCGAACAACGGTCGCCGAGGTAGACGAACGCCTCGACCTGCTTCGCAGGCTTTCCGAGACACATACGAGGTGTCCGGAGAGCCGTCCCACTTCGGCTGGACCACCAGGTCACCGGGGACTGAGCTGGTTGGAGGTTTCTCGCGGGCCTGGGCCAGCATCGGTTCCACCGGCGGACGGAGCACCATCTGATCACCGATCGGACTGGTCTGCGCCTGTTCATCGGCATCTCGGCTGCAAAGGTCCATGACAGCCGGGCTCATGATCCCTCTGGTGTAGGGCATACCGCCGGTCAGATCCCCCCGTGGCCCCCGGCGCCGTAAGCCCGCCGGCTGCAACGCCACCGCTGGACCATTGAGCGCACCGTGTCCAGGCTCGCCGGCTGCCGCCGTCTCCACCGTCGCTACGAGCGGCCGGCAGCCCGGCAGCCGCTCTTGCGATGGTGTTCAAGCTCGCCGAGGCCGCCCAGGCCCGGCTGGCGAGTCTGCGAGATGCTGTCGCGACGAGCCGACGGGTAGGGTCCGTGCCGACAATCCAGGGATCGGGGAAGGGCAGGAGCTGGGTGGGCGCGTCATCGTGGCACTATGTTGAGCCTTATGCCGGAGACATCGCGGCAGCCTTGGCCAACGTGCGGCAGCGTGAGTTCGAGAGGCTCTTCGTCCGCGGAACCTACTGGGACGGGCTCCAACCCGCAGGTCAGTCGTTCACCTCTCTTGATGACCTCGATGACCTATGGGAGGACGAGACCTTCGGCAGCGAAGGAACACACACGATCGTCGATGTGTGGGAAGTGATCGAGGCCGAGGCACACGACGATGACCACACTGTTCGCCCGCTGTCGCACGAAGAATCCATCGAGATCTTCGGAACCACGGAGCCGACCCAAGGAGATTTCGAACGAGCCCGGGAGCGTTACGACGCACGGCAACCCGGCTCGGAGGAACTGTGGGACATGCCGCGTTGGTCAGCCTGGTGCATGCCATTGAAGGACGCACATGGGGCGAACACGGTGATCGCCTTTTGGGGCAGGTCTGGCGATTAAAGGCCAAGACCTGATCCACACGTCTTGACTATTGCGATGAAGGGCTGCCGCGTCCGCCACACGCCGTCACGAAGCTGGTCAACGAGCTGGTCGAGGCCGCGGACGAGAAGCAGCTGAACATTCAACGGCACCAACATCGAGACCGGCACCGACTCCCATCGCCTCGCCAGCACCCGAGCCCGGGACGAGGAACCTGCCAAGGTGGGCTGAGTGCGATAGCTGCCGATCTCGACCTGAGCAAACGAGGGGGTTGAGGGACATCGGAACCGAAGACCGGTGCTAAAAGATGTTGTATGTGGGTTCAGCGAGTGATCGACCTGGCCGGGTGGGAGCCACTCGGGCTCTCCGTCGACTGGGCGGCGATCGAGGGAGAGCTGGGGGTTGCGCTGCCGGCGGACTACAAGGAGCTGTACGAGGCCTTCGGTGGCGGCGTCTTCAGTGATTCCCTCTACTTTCTGGGGCGCGACGAAAGCCCCGCGTTCGACTTCCTGACACAGTGGCGGGTCCACCTGTCGGTCGACCAGGACAGCAAGCCCGGAAACGTCTCCGCCGTCGAGCCCTATGCGATCTACGCGCCGGGCGGCAAGGGGCTGGTCGAGTGGGGCTCCACCGAATGGGCCGACGAGTACTTCTGGCTGATCGACGCCGAGCGGCCGGGCGAGTACCCCCTCCTCGCGCGGTCCAACGACGTCAGCGCATGGCACCGGTACGACATCTCCACCTCCGAGTTCCTCTACCGGGTCCTTGCCGATGCAGATTTTCAACCTTTCGGGATCGCGCAGTACGACCTCGGCACGACGTTCAAGCCCGGCTCCGGCGACCCCCTCGATGGCCAGCCGCTCTGACGAGACGCCGGCCGACCCACATACGTGGACACGACAGGGCCGTCGCTTCTCATCAAGGCCAGGCGTGAGCGCCTCACCAGGGCAGCTGCCCGTCCTCGTTGAAGAAACCGCCGCTGGGGCCGTCCGCGGGCAGCGTGGCCAGATCCACCACCACGCGCGCTCCCTCCGCCGCGGTACGGGGCCCGGAGTGGCCGTTGAGGTCGGTTGCGATGTATCCCGGAGTGGCGGCGTTGACCTTCAGGTGCTGCCACTCCGGGCGCCGGGCGAAAGCCAGCGCGTATTGCAGTGTGACCATGTTGACGGCCGTCTTCGACGACGCGTACGCCAGGGTGTAGTCGGCGGCCAGCGGCGAGCCCGGCTCCTCGATGAGACGCAGTGAGGAGGTCGTGGAGGTCACGTTCACGATGCGCGGCGCCGGCGCCTCACGCAGCAGCGGCAGCAGCGCCGCGGTGACCGAGACCAGCCCGAACACGTTGGTCTCGTAGACGCGGTGCAACGTGTCGGCGTCGTGGGCGAACGGGTCGTAGCGCAGCATGATGCCCGCGTTGTTCACCAGTACGTCGAGTCCTCCGGTCTGTCGCCGGATCCGCTCGGCGAGCGTCGACACCTGCTCGGGACAGGTGACGTCCAGCACCACCGGCCGCACGTCCAGTCCCTCGCCGCGCAACTTGCCGGCCGCCCGCTCACCCCGCCCGGCGTCCCGGGAGGCCAGCAAAACGGTCGCGCCTGTTCGAGCCAGTGCCCGGCATGTCTCCAGGCCGAGGCCCTTGTTGCCTCCGGTGACCAGGGCGATCCGGCGGACCGCGGCACGGTCGCCGGTCTCGGCGGTGGGGTCGCTCATAGCTCAGTCTTCTCTCTCGTACGGAATGCCTCCCCCAACCGTCCGTCACGGCGTGCCCGTCTGCCACGCCCCGCCAGGACGACCCTCACCGGCACCGTGACACGGGATCTCCTAGCCTGAGTACATGAACGTGACACACCCCATCGGTGACTTCCTGCGGGCCCGCCGCGCGCGGGTGCAGCCTGAGGACGTGGGCCTGCCGCGGACGTCCCACCGGCGTGTGGCCGGGCTGCGGCGCGAGGAACTCGCCCTGCTCGCGGGCGTCAGCGTCGACTACTACGAGCGGCTGGAGCGCGGCCGGGACCGGCACCCCTCGGAACAGGTGCTGCGGGCGCTGGCGCGGGTGCTGATGCTCGACGACGACGAACAAGAACACCTGATGTCCCTGGCCCGCCACCGCCCGGCCACACCCCCGGGGGCCGGCCCGGAGGAGCGGACAGCGCCGGGCATCGCCGCACTGATCTCGTCCTGGCCGCTCACCCCCGCGTTCGTATGGGGCCGCCGGATGGACGTCCTCGCCGCGAACGATCTGGCGGTCGCGCTTTCCCCGATGTTCCGGCCGGGCAGCAACCTCGCACGCGCCTTCTTCCTCGACCCTGAGGCCCGCGGCCTCTACCCGCAGTGGCCGGACATGGCGCCCCGGGTGGCGGCGCTGCTGCGAAGGCTGACCACGGTCGCGGCCCCGGACGCCGTGCTGGACGAACTCGTCACCGAACTTCTCCACGGCAGCACGGAGTTCGCCCGGCTGTGGGCACGGCACGAGGTACGGCGCAAGGTCGGAGGCACCAAGCTGTTCCGCCATCCCGCGATTGGTGACCTCCGCCTGCACCGTGAGGCCCTTGAGGTACCGGGCAGTGACCAAACCCTGATCGCCTATCACGCTCCTCCCGGCAGCGGGGCGGAACGGAGCTTGACTCTGCTCGCCTCGGCGCGCTCGACACGTTGCGCAGACATGCCAGGACCTCGTGCGGGCCAGACTCGCGGCGGACCATGACCTCGACGGTTCGTCCGCCTACCGCCGTGCCGATGCCTCTGAGCCTTTCGCCCGTCGGCGCGGGGAATGCGATCACCATGCCGGCGGACGAGGTGGACCTTGCTGGTCAGCGCGCCGCGGGAGCGTCCAAGACCGCGGTCGGCCGGCCCGACGACGATCCCGCCGGGTGGTTCCTTCCAGAGGTCCACTTTTCGCCGCCCCGGCGCCGACTCCCGGGTCGTACTCTTGCGCGACGTGCGGATCTGCGGGTGCTGTGGGAGTCGATAAGGCAGCGGAGGTGCGGCAGATCTGGCATGCCCGGAAGCAGAAACCACATGTCCGGCATGATGTTCCCTCAGCCACAACCGTCCTAGGGGGGACATGAACACCCGCATCACCGCCGCCGCACTCATCACGGCATCCGTGCTCGCGCTCACCGCCTGCTCGTCCAGCAGCGACTCCAGCACCAAGAGCGCGCCGAGCCCGAAGGCCTCGAAGACGCCCAGCCCCGACTGGAGCGCCGCTGAGAAGGCCGCCGGCATCCCTCCCAAGCCCACCGGCGCCAAGCGCGAGGCGCTGCTCCGAGCCCTGGCCGCGGCCAACCCGGAGATCGTGAAGTACGAGGACAAGGCCATCGACGCGGCCCGCAACCAGTGCGGCGCCATCAACCACAAGGCCCAACGCCTCGACTGGTCGGCGTCCCAGCGCTTCACCTACAAGGACGTCGCCACGACCGAGGCGCAGGGGAAGCAGATCAACGAGGCACTGAAGGGCCTCGGCTTCTGCAAGGCCTGACCCCCACCGCACCCAGGCCCGGCCCACGACGGCCGGGCCTTCGCATGTCCAGAAGGAGACAACCGTAGCTGAACAACCCGGGAAGAACGGCCTCAACAAGGGCCGCAACGAGAAGGCCACAGGCAGCCCGCACGCGTCCGCACCACCGCGCCCCGCCCGCGCGGCGTATGCAGACGGCCCGTTGTCAGGTCACCCGTTCGGCTCCGCGTGCGACCGCCTTTCCCTGGTTCCAACCACCGCCATCAATCCCCTGTGGTCGCTCGGAGCACTCGTTCGGGTGCGTACCTCGTGCCGGCTTCAGGCCTGAGGTCCAGGATCGACTCTGCGATACGTCCCCTCGTGAAGGTGAACGAACATGCCGACCTACGTCTCGTTGCTGAACTGGACCGATCAAGGGATCCGAAACTACAAGGACACCGCCAAGCGCGCCGATGCTTTCGGCGCAGCGGTGGAGAAGCTCGGGGCGAAGCTCCTGAACATCTACTGGACCGTCGGTCCGCACGACCTCGTGGCCATAGTCGAGGCACCCGACGACGAAACCGCCACCGCGGCCCTCCTACAGCTCGGCGGGGCGGGCAATGTCCGGACCACGACTCTGCGGGCCTTCGGCCGAGAAGAGATGGACCGCATCGTCGGCAAGGCCGCTGGCTGACGACCTCCACTCACCGCAGGCGACAACGTCTGGCGAGCCGGCTCAGCAGCCGCGTTGCAGGGCTGCTGAGGGTCATGAACCGGCCACCCGTACTTGTCAGTTGATGTCAGAGTGGGTGCCGGAGGGCGGGCGAAGCGACGAGCGGGAGCCGTTCGGCAACCGGCGCCGGCTCTACCCGATCGGGTGGTGAGTCCTCCCGGCCGAGAGTCGTCAGCGGGCTGGTGTCACGGTGACGGATACGTTCGGGCAGTGGCCACCTCGGTGAGAGCGGCCTGTTCGTCGGTGTCCATGCTCAGTCCCAGCGGATTTTGTCGGCCACCCGGTCGGTGACGTACTGGCAGCGGTAGCCGGCGTCCGGCGGCGGTCATGTGCTGCGGTCCTGGTCGGCCTTGGACCGGTTCGAGGCGGCCGAGACCGCGATCAGCGCGCGGTCGTCGCCGAGGTCGTCGGCGTATGCCTCACTTTCCTTCACCGTCCAGGCGGAGGCGCCGGAGTGCCAGGCCTCGGCGAGCGGGGCCAGGTGGTCGATGTCCAAGCCGCCCGGTCCCTGGATGTAGCGGTCGCCGTGGGGCGAGTATGCGGTGCTCGGGGCGAGGAGGGCGGCGAGTACGGCGGCCGCGGCGGTGGTGCGGGCGAGACGCAGGAGCCGGGTACTCTCGAAGATCAGGGCCAGTTCTTGATCTTCGTAGCGGCTCCCGCAGGTGGCTCGCCCGGCAGTCGGCAGCGGCTCTACCCGATCGGGGGTTCAGTCCGATCGTCGGCGCGCGCAGCGGGGCCGCTTAGGATCCGTGCCGTGTGTCGTGGTCCAGATCCCCGATGAGTTGATCGAACTGGAGATCTGCTGAGAAAGAGTGCGGGAAGCTCGCCGGTCTGACCTGTGAGGCGTACGACGCCCAGTGGCTCCGCTGGCGCGAGGCGTCCGGGAAGGTGCAGGCCGCGGTCTCGGCGGACGCCGAAGCCACCGAGCGCAACCGGTATGAGCTGGAGCAGGCCGTGAAGAAGGCCGTGCTGCACGCTCAAGAGGACCCGCCGACCGAATAGCTGGCGCGGACCTCTACCGGTCGTCGGGCCAGGTGGCCAGCACCTCTCCGGTTTCCTCGTCGGGCTTGCGGTACCGGACGTACTCGTTCTGTCTGCGGAACCCCACACTTTCGTAAAGATCATAGGACTGGTGCGGGTTTGCCGTGCCCGTGAACAGCCGGGCGGTCGTTGCCCCCTGCTCGCGAAGACTTCGCAGCCCGTCCAGCAGCAGGGCCCGGCCAATTCCGAGGCGTCGCTGGTCCGCCCGGACACTCAGCTCTTCGATCTCGCCCACAGCGTGGTCGTGACGGCGGATGGAGCAGAGGGCGACGCCGACCATGTCCTGCCCCTTCCATGCCGCTCTCCAGCATGCCGGCGCCGCTGCCTCCATGAAGTCCGAGAAAGACCATTTTGGAGTGAAGTCGGCGTCCCCGTATGAATCGACGACCGTCCTCCAGGCCGCACGGTAGTGGCTTGTCCCAATCGGCCCCGTCCGTATCCCGGCTGGCAGCTCACCGCCCCGCTCGGGCAACTGCTGCAGATCGCCCAGCTCCAGTTCGATCAGGCTGAAGACACGTCGGTATCCGGCTCCGAGCAGAAGCGCCGTCGCTTCCCGCTCGGAGGTCATGGCATTCGCGCCAATCACCGCCGTCCGCGCCGTGCCATGCTGCTCGACGAGACGGCGGATCCGTTCTTCAGCCCAGACCAGCATGGCCGAACCGATGCCCTGGCGGCGGTACTCGGGCAAGAGGTAGCCGCGGTGCAGGTACAACCACGTGCCGTCCCGCTCCTGCCACCATCGGATCGTCGAGTAGCCGACGACACCCCCCTCGTGCACCACCAGGATCTGGTTCTTGGACGGCTCCTCCAACTTGGCAGCGGCTTCGGCGATCTCAGCCGTTGTCGGGATCCCTTCCACAACGGAACGGGCGTCGACCCGGTCCCGTTCAGCACATCCCAGCCGCACCGCGGCCATAGGGCCGTGGTCTTCGTCTCCGCGATACGGCCGGAATCCGAAGCCGCCCGGAAGACAATGTCCTGCTGCACCGTCCGACATGGTTGGATGATCTCGAATTTCGAGGCAGGTCCGCCACCCTATTCATGTCGCGGTCATCTGGTGCCGCTCCACTTCCAGGCCGCCCCGGGGACGCCCTCTGCTTCGGACACTCGAAGCCGTAGAACCCTTACTGGAAGAGACACAGCAATGCCCGACAAACCGGCAGGCGGCGTCATCACAGGCGAGCTGACCTGTCTCATCCCGACCACCGAAGCACATCCGCCTCTACTCGCCCAATGGTTCGCCGACCCCGAATTCGTCCGGAACTGGGGCGGACAGCCCCTCACCCGCGAGGAAGTGGCATCTCCGTACGGTGCTGCGCTGGAACCGGGTGACCGTGCACCTTGAACCGTCCAACATCCGCGCGATCCAGGCATGGGGAAAGGCGGGGTTCCGCCCGGTGGGCCAGCAGGGGGGCCAGCTCCTCATGGAGTGCAGTCCCGCCCCCGGCGTCTCACCAGCTCATGTCCCCAACGCGAGTTTCCCACCCGGCGGACGAACAGGGGCGGGCATCCGACCGTGTCTTGTTAGGCTCGTTCGTATCCCCGGGACACACGTGGACCATCCAGAACAGATCTCATCCAGGAGTTCGGGATAGCGGCGGAAGGAGTCTCCGTCGAGCCCGGGATCCGGGCCGAAGATAATTGCGGGTTGCTCGTCATGCGGACCCTCAGGGCCCAGCTGCTGCCTCACGAGTGACAGCTGTGGCACCTGGAGCTTTACGGGACAGCCCTCAGAAATCTCCTAGAAATAGGAGGCCACCAGGTCGCGGCCCACCGTGATGGTGTCGCGATCCAGCGGGGGCAACCCCAGGTGGTCACAGATCAGCTGGGTCAGCTGCTCCTCATAGGTCTCGTTCTGATGGTCCAGTCCGGCCGCCGTAATGAGGGGGGCCATCCTGTTGGGCCAGTATTCTCCGACGTAGTCGGGATCCTCGTAGTCGATGCAGGACGATACCTGGCCGTCCTGGTAGTGGTACGCCTTGGGCCCGTGGGCCTTGGCAACGCATGGGTTGGGAATGAACACCATCAGCTCAGCGCCCTGGGGGCACAGCTCGCGGTAGTCGATCTCGTCGTAGTCGTCGCGGTTGAACATGTGGTGCACGATCACGCCCCAGTCGCCGGGTGCCGTGTCGTTGCCGTAGGCGAACGGGGGCCGGTTCCGCGCGGACAGACCGTCGCTCATGGCGGCCAGACTGGTCCCCTTGAAGTAGACCAGGACGGTTTCGTCTTCCCGGTACCGCTCTTCTTCCATCCACGCCATGACGCCGCAGTCGATCCAACTTGTCATGCTCAGCAACATAACCGGCGCCACTGACATACCACCGCCCAGAGCCGCCACCCGACCGCCAAGGCCAACCGCCTCCTCCACGCCGTCGGGGCAGAACGCTCCGGTCGCCGGCTCACACGCCCACTGGCTGGAGCGCTCGGTCACATCCAACACACCCAAGAATGCGCGGAACCCGTCCTCAACAGCCGGCTCGCCCCATCATGCCGGGTCTTGCTGACTGAAACTCGTCACAGGGTGCGGCGAAGTCGATGCCGGTCCCTGATACCACCAGGCAGAATGCCGACGGCCTGCCTGACCACTGGATCTCCCGATCATCGCCCGGCCATCTTCCGCGCGTCAGCCGCGTGCTGTGGGCCCGGACGGCGTCGATCGCGAACCGGATCGGCCGGCGTCAACGGCACGATCCGGTTCACGAAGACACGCGTCAGAACGGCGTCAGGGTCAGCCGGACCCCGGTAGGGGCGGTGTCCTGGATGTAGGAGGCGAAGTCGGCGACGTCGTCGAAGGCGAAGCCGTAGGCCTTGCCGTCCTGGGTCGCCGCGTGAACCGCCTTCGCGTAGTGGTTGGTGAGGTCGGTCCGGTAGAAGGCCGATGCGTCGGTGACCGGCTGGGCGGGGTTGCTGAGCAGGGTGGTGCGGTTGAAGCCGGCGCCCAGGACGGCGGCGACGGGACCGGTGGTGCCGTCGTTCGGTGCGGCGAGGTTGCCGTCGCAGAAGAGGACGTCGCGGGTGGAGGGCTTACCGAAGGCCACCTGGGCCGGACCGTCGAAGGTGAACCTGTCGGCGCGCACCCGGCCGGTGAAGGTGCCCGCGTTGGTGGTGACCGTGAGGTCCTTGCCGGTGTAGGTGCTCCACACCTGGTCGATGTACGGGGCGAAGTAGTCCTTGGCGAACAGGCCCGCGTCCAGGCCGTGCCCGGGAGCGATGACGCGGAGGTCGTCGACGACCAGGGGGGCGAACTCGGCGACCTGCTTGACCGCGCTGAACACCGCGGCCCGGCCGCCGTCGCGCAGGGTGCCCGTGGTCTGGTCCTTGGCCCCGGTGAGCCGGATGCTCATCGGCACGCTGAACATGTCGACCATGGTCGTGTTGCAGAACATGCCCGCGGCGTTGTAGGTGAACTCGGCGCAGTCGTGCAGCACTCGGTAGTTGGGGTCGGAGGTCACCCAGCCGGCGGGGTACCGAAGCGCAGCGTTGCCGTTTCCGTCCGTGACGACCTTGAACTTCAGCTTCTGGCCGAGCGACACGTATATGCGGCCCGACATGTAGGGGAGCCTGAGGTTGGCCTCCCCGCTGGAGGGCAGGGAGATGGCGTAGTCGGTGAAGCCGTCCGCGCCGTTGTCGGACAGGGCTATCGGGACCAGGGACCCGTCAGGGGTGACCCGGACCTGCTTCCCGTCCTGGTTGCCGACGATGTAGACGTGCACCGAGGCGTTGTCGAAAGAGCCGCTGTTGTTGACGATCGTCAGCGGGAGAGTTCCCGCCGGAGCGGCCTTCGTGCCGTTGTCCGTCGTACCGGCGAGGGCGTGGGGGGCCAGGGCCGCGATGGCGGGGGCCGCCACCGCCGCTCCGCCCAGTGCGACGAACAGCTTGCGGCGGGTGAGACTGCGCTGGTGACGCGGCGTCATATGCGGTGCCTTTCCTTGCTACGTGTGCCTCGTGGAGGCGAGTGGGGGGTGGGATGGGGTGGGCCGTCCGCGGTGCGGGTCAGCCCACGGTCCACTTCTGGTTGGCGGTGCCGCCGCAGGTCCAGATCTGCAGCCGGGTGCCGTCGGCCGCCGAACCGTCCTTGGCGTCCAGGCACTTGTCCGTGCCGGTGTTGGTCAGGTCGCGGGCCGGGGTGTACGTCCACTGCTGGGCCTTGCTGCCGTTGCAGGTGTAGAGCTGGACGGGGGTGCCGTCCGCGCTGGAACCACCGCGGACGTCCAGGCACTTGCCCAGCGCGCGGACGGTGCCGTCACTGCCCAGCGTCCACTTCTGGGCGTCGACGCCGTTGCAGTCGTGCAGTTGGATCGGCGTGGCGTCCACGGCGGAGGCGCCGGCGACGTCGACACACATCCCGCCGATGCCCTTGATGGCACCGCTCTTGCCGGTCGAACCGGTCGAGCCGGTAGAGCCGCCCGCGTCGGAGGTCGAGACATGGACGTAGTCGACGATCATCGTCTGCGGGAAGGAGGTGGTCGAGTCGGGGCTGCCGGGCCAGTCGCCGCCGACGGCGAGGTTCAGGATGAGGAAGAACGGGTGGTCGTAGACCCACTTCTTGCCGCCGAGGTCGGCCGGCGTGCGGGTCTCGTAGGCGTGCCCGTCCACCGACCAGGTGATCGCCGTCGGGCTCCAGTCGACGGCGAAGACGTGGAAGTCGTCGGCGAACGCCTTGCCGTCGGGCAGGGTGTAGGCGGCACCGAGGCCACCGGAGCCGGAATAGCCGGGGCCGTGGATGGTGCCGTGGACCACACCGGGCTCGTGACCGACGTTCTCCATGATGTCGATCTCCCCGCTGTTGGGCCAGCCCGCGCTTCCGAGGTCGTTGCCGAGCATCCAGAAGGCAGGCCAGATCCCCTGGCCGCGCGGGATCTTGATGCGGGACTCGAAGTGTCCGTACGCCTGGCTGAAGCTGCGGGCCGTGTTCAGCCGGGCCGACGTGTACTGGCACGTCCCGTTCCAGCACCGCAGCCCGGAGTCGGTGTTCTTGCGCGCTGTGATCACCAGGTGGCCGTTGCCGTCGAGGGCGGCGTTCTGGTTGCCCGGCGTGTAGTACTGAAGCTCGTGGTTGCCGTTGCCCGAACCACCGGTCTCGAGCGTCCACTTGCCCGGGTCGGGGGCGCTTCCGGCGCTGCCGTCGAAGTCGTCGGACCAGGTCACCGTGGCGGGTCCGGCGCTGGCCAGGCTCGCCCAGGAACCGGTCGTTGTGATGAGGACGGCGGTGACGAGTGCGGCGGCGGCCAGTGAGGCCAGTCCGCCGAGCGTCCAACGCCGAGCGCGATGAGCTGCCATGGCTGGGATGACACCTTGTCTGTGGGGGATGCAGGTGGTTCCACCCGTACGGCGGACCGCGCACGAGGAGGCAGAGGGTTCCGCTTGAGAGCGCTCTCTCGACTGCGGTGAGCCGCGGGTGGACCCCGATGGTACGCACGACCGTTACCTCGGCCAACTTGTCCCTGACGCCCTCAACCCCGCCTGATCTGCGCTTACTTGGGAAGAGAGAGCTGAGGCTCAAGGTCGCTTAATGAGCGTTTAAGTCTCACTTAAGAGAAGCGGCTCCGCGGGTGGGCGCCCACCGGACTGGCCACTCTCCTGAGGACCGCCCGGGTAGGTCCCTCGGCCAGCCTTGGCTGGTGACCGCCATTCGCACCGTCAACCGCCCGCCTCGGACGGATTCCGTGAGACATCAACTGGCTGAGAAGCTGCGTCAGAACCCTGTGAAGTCTGACGCTTACAAGGCGAGGGCCCAGAGTGGGTGTTATGGCGCGATCCAGACACCGCAGGTGGCGCGGTGGTGCGCACAGCCCGGCGGCGGACGTCCCGGGGGAGCATCTTGGGGGCGCAGCTGTCCGGGCGACGGGTGGCGGGGGTTCAATGGCAACCATGATGCGTAGAAGAACGTCATCCGCTGCCGCCCTCACCGTAGTTGCCGCTTGCGTGTTCGCCGTTCTCACGTCGTGTTCCTCGGATTCTTCGGACGGGTCCCCCGCCGAGAGCCGGCCCAGCAGGTCCGGATCCAGGTCGGCCTCCGATCCCACGCAGACGGCCACGCCGTCGCCTTCGCCAACGGGACCGTGTGCGGACGGGACGTGCGAAATCAAGGTCGCCGTGGGAGACGCCGTGACAGTTCCGGAAACGTACGGCCTCGGGCCGGTCAAAGTGACAGCGATCGCCGGCGGAAAGGTGGACATGGTCGCCCAGCTGACAGGGTCGGGTTACAGCATCTCGGGCTGTTCGGGTGGCGGCGGCGTGTCGTCGCAGGGCGAAGGCGGTGTCGGGTTCAGCTGCGGCGAGGGACCCGCCGCGACCATCAACGACGCCATGAGCCTGAAGGTCGTCGACATCCTGGACGCGACCGCGGTCCTCCGCATCAAACCCGCCGGATGACGTACGGCCCGGCGCTTGCGGCAGGGCCACCCGCGGGCATTTCCCGTCGACTGCGGTGCGGGGTCGGCCGATGGACGGGTGCGGGGTGACGAGCTGTCAATGAGCCTTGTGCTGCGGCTGGCCGGGTTCTGCACATGTATGACGATCGTCACCGGTACGGTTCGTGGCAGTCGGTATGCGTCTGCAGGGTTGGTGGGATGACGACTCATCCATGGCTCAGGGTCCTGGCCGGTGCTCTGGTCATCGTCGGAATGACCATGTTCTTCATCAATGCCGAGGCGCTCGTGAACGGTGACGCCGTCGAGTGCGACGGCAGCCCGACCCCGGTCAGTGGTGCGCGAGCGCAAGCGGTGGCGAATCCCTCAGCTACGAGGAGGAGAAGAAAAAGGAAGCCCGGGGAGAACTCGTCGGCTACGCCGGGGTGGGTCTTGGCGCCCTCGGCATCGTGCTGTTCATCAGCGACGGGATCACCACGCGGCGACGAAACCGGTAACGCCCCTGCGAATGTCGGTGCAAGGGCGTGGCCACTTTCCCGCGCTGCCGCCTTCCCCCGCGGCCGCCTTCCCGGTCGCTCACAAGACTCCGTCCGCCCGCAGTCGCTGCACAGGAGACGTGAGGCCCGGAGAGGCGCTACTGACTGTTCAGCGGGGGCTTTTCAAAGCAGCGGAAAAACCGTTGCGCCACCTTGGGGTCTCCGTGCACCTGAACCTCGCCTGCTTCGATGGAGGCGTCGACTGTGGCCTCGTCGAAAACGAGGCGACACAGGGTGCGGGCTTCGGCGGGCACGGCGACGTCCGTGTCCGGGATCGTCGCACGGACGATGTCGATCATCCTCGCCGGCACGGTGCCCCAGGGCGGGCGGGAGATGCACGGCTGGACCGAGGAGGCCCGTGCCCACGCGATGAAGGACGTCCCGGGGGCAGAGGACATCCTGTATCTCTTCTTCACACCCACAGAGACCAGCCAGGCGAAGGGCAAAGAATTCGTCAGCCGAATCTTCACCCGCACAGAAGACCGCGACGCCGACGTCACACTCACCACCCGTGACGTTCAAGCCGCAGCCATTATCGAGTGGGGTATCCGCGACTTCGGCAAGCTGTCACGTCTCGCGAGCATCCACGCGCCCGCCCTGGTCGCCAACGGCGACAACGACGTCATGGTGCCAACCGTCAACTCGTACCTGCTGGCAGGCCATCTCCCGCACGCCCCCCTGACGATCTACCCCGACGCCAACCACGGCTTCCTCTTCCAGTACCCACATGAGTTCGCCGCCGAGGTCAACACCTTCCTCGCCGCCTGACCCACGATCGATCATGACCCCGACGCTGACGCACTGGCCAGGGCCTGCCGGACCTCAGCTGCGGGGAATGGAGTGCGCTTGGTCTCCGTAACAAGGCGATGGGCGAAGTCATCCATCACGACGGCGTGCGGGGCATGGCGATCAATGATCGCCATCATCCCGGGAGGAACGCCGTCGGGGCGGCGGCCTGCGATCCAATCGCGCAGGAAAATCCCGAGTTCCGTGTCACCGCGCACGGCCTCGGGAAGGTGGTGGCGCAGCAGATGCCACGGTGCGTAGCAGCGGTCATACACGAGGTGGTCGGAGAGGAAGGCGGCTTCCTGAGCCGAGAGCTCGAAGTGGCGGCTGAGAGCAAGCCCGAAGTCCGCGAAGTACACCTGTTGACCGTCGGTCAGCAGGTTGGCGAAGTGCGCGTCAAAGTGCACCAGCCCACGTGAACTCATGAACTCGGTCCCCCGCAGCAGCGCGTCCTCCACCCACAGATAGGAGGAGTCGCCTCCTGGCTCCGTGCTAGCCACGTCACGGGGGGCGCTGAGCCAGGCCGCGAGTGTCTGAGGCACGTGCTCCAGGAAGAGCACCAGGCTGAGCGAGGATCTTCCGATGGCTTCCAGCCGATGACGTACGGCGGGCGATCCCTCCCAATGCGCGACGGCCGCCTCGACGCCTCCGAACTCGTCGGCGAAGTCGACAGGAGGCCGGTCCGGCAGAACCCGCCAGTGATACATGAGCGGGAAACCGGCAAACTCGCCCCTCAGAACCCAAGCGGTGGTCATGACGTGCGCGGCCAGTTCACGCCAAGCACCGAACCCTGCCGACCCCACCCCGTACTGGTAGTACAGAGGGAGCTCGAACAGGTTGGCGGTCGAGCGCACATGCTCCGGCCGCGACTCGATGTCCGTCAGCGGAATCCGCTTGACGAAGACAGGTGTCCCCGCGACTTCCATCTCGCCCCGTCTGCCACCGATACCCGAGCCCAGTGCCGGCGCGGCAGCCACCGCATCGCCGAGCCTTCGGTCGCTGAGCAACGAGAGCTGTGCCCCTACGGCCGCATAAGCGGATACACGAGCGGCGGGTAGTGGCTCGGTCTCATCCATCGGTGGCTCCTGCCTGACATCACACTGACCGCTGTCGATCATGCCAGGCGTCCCGACGCGGCTCCCGAGGTTGCCGTCAAGGGCTCCCCAAGACGCCGAGACAGCCAGCGTTTTCCGCCACGGCCTCCCGGCTCGTCCGTCGTCTCCGAGTGTCAGCAGCCGACGAACTGTCCCCTCAGGAAAGGAGCACTGCCCTGAGCCTGATACCCCTCCCCACCCTTTCGAGTGAGGTGCAGAGAAGCAGTGCTCAGTGCGGGCTGCGTGACAGCAGACGCCGCGTCCTGGCCGATCTGGTCCGACGGCTGCCGGATGACCGCGCGGATCTGCCGGCGGCGCAGGTGGCCGCGGATTGCGCGGGACGAGTGGACGCGGTCGGCCAGGACCATGGCGGGGTGGGTCCGGGGCCGGGCGGGGCCGGTTATGGGCACCCGGAGGCGGGCCATGACCGTTTCGAATGCGGGAGCGTCACCGGCCTGGCCCGCTGTGACGGTCAGAACCAGGGGCCGTGCCTGGCCGTCTGCGCTCAGGTGGATCTTGTGCTCAGCCCACCGCGGGAGCGTCCTAGCCGATGGTCGGGCGGCTCATTGCGGCCTTTGGCCCCCTGCTCCGGCGGCGTGTTGGTGGGCTCGAACAACGGTGGAGTCGACCGATACGCTCCGGCCGATGTCGTCGACAGCGTCTGCTGCCGCGAGGGCGGCGGCGAGGATCTTCTCCCACGTGCCGTCGACGGCCCACCTGATCAGCCGTTTGTGAGCGGTCTGGAATGAGCCGAGCTCGTCGGGCAGGTCCCGCCTCGGATCGGCTGGCATCAGCGGCTCGATCCGGTCCCACATCGCATCAGTGATCACTGATCGGACAGGCACATCCGATCAACTGATGAGCCCAGAGCCCACCGAAGAGACACGCTCCAGCGCCTCGCCGGCGGGGAGCCGGGAAGCTGGATACAGACACCCGCGGTCGCCACAGAGGAAGCGCCGGGCGGCGTCCATGCCGCGCTGCCGCAGTCCGCCGGTGTCGTCCCGTACCAGGGAGGCGATGTACTCGCCGACGCTCAGGCGCGGTCACTGGCCCGAGCCCGGGCCAGGGACCGGGTCAGTTCCGCGATCTCCTCATCGACGCGCGCGCCCAGCTGTGCCTTCGCCATGCACCGGCGGTAACAGCTGTTACGACGTTGGGGTAGCCCGTGCCCGAGAGTTACCGAGGCCATCCGCCGCACCCGCCACGGCGAAGGGACGCACCTGTCAGCGGCCCTGGAAGTCGACGGCCGGACGGGGCAGCCCTGCCTTGAACGCGTTGACCGCCGAGGCCAGCCCGGTCTTGACGTCGTCGGTCTCGAACAGGGGCATGGCGATGTCGAACATCGCTTCGTCGGCCGCGGACACCCCGCCGACGGTCCAGGCGCGCAGCAGCGCCTTGTGGGCGGCGTGGGCACGGGTGGGGCCCTTGGCGACCCTGCGGGCGAAGGCGCTCGCCTCGGACAGCAGGGCGTCGTCGGGGACGACCCGGTTGACCACCCCGGCGTCGGCCATGACAGTGGCCGGCACCTGCTCGGAGGTGAGGGCCCATTCGGCGGCGCGGGCCCGGCCCGCGCGCTCGGCGATCCGGTAGATCCCGCCGAGCAGGGTGACGATGCCGAGGGTCTGCTCGGGGTGGCCGAATCGGGCGGACTCGGCAGCGATGATCACGTCGGCGCGGAGCGCGAGTTCGAGACCGCCTCCGAAGCACAGGCCCTGCACGGCGGCGATCACCGGGAGCGGCAGCCGTTCGAACTGGTTGAAGACCTGCATGTAGCGCTCGAAGAGGGTCCGCAGGGCGCGTACGTCCGCGTCCGGCCAGTCGACGATGTCGCCGCCGAAGCTGAAGTCCGGGCCCTCGGCGCGCAGCAGGACGGCGCGGGCGTCGCTGTCGCTGATCGCCTCGAGCGCTTCGGCGAGTTCGGTGGCCATCTGCGGATCGATGCGGTTCTGCGGCGGATGGTGCAGGACCACCGTGGCGATGCCGTCGTCGATCGAGTGGGTCAGGTGGGGCATGGCGGTTCCTTCAAGTCGTGCAGGTCGTGCGCGGCGGGGACGCGGGCCGAAGCGCCTCTCAGGCAAGGTGCTCGCGGAAGAAGGCGAGAGCCGCGCCGCTCGCCTTGTCGAACTGGACGGTGTAGGGGTCGAAGTGGCCGCCCGGGACAATCTCCAGCCTCTTGGGCTCCAGGGCACGCTCGTATGCCGCGAGGGCGAGGTCGGTCACGGTGACCGTGTCGTTGACAGCGACCACCATGAGCAGCGGTGTGGGGGAGACCCGCGTGATCCAGACGCCGGGCTCGTACATGCGCGCGGCACGGGTGGAGCGGACGGTGACCTGGTTGTCCCAGACGCCGTCGGGCTTGGGCTGGAGGTAGAAGTCGATGGCCTCCTTCGACCGGTAGGAGGCCGGCACGGCGGGGTCATCGCTGACGATGGCCTGGGTGCGCGGAGCCTCGCCGCGCAGTTGCGCCCGCTCGTCCTCGGAGAAGGCCTCTTCCAGGCCCGCGACGGCGTCCGGTGCGATGCGGCGCAGGCCCTGTTCGTAGCCGCTGATGGTCGGGACCTGGGAGACCACCGCCCGCAGTCGGCGGTCGGTGGCGCCGAGCACGATGGCGTGGCCGCCGGCGTAGCTGGTGCCCCACAGGCCGATCCGATGGGGGTCGACCTCGGGCCGGCTCTCCAGATAGGAGATGGCTCGGCGCCAGTCGGCGATCTGCTGCCAGGGGTCGACGTCCTGTCGCGGCCGGCCGTCGCTGGCCCCGAAGGTGCGGTGGTCGTGGACGAGGACGACGAACCCGTCGTCGGCGAAGGCCTGCGCGAAGGGCTCGAGTCCGTGCTCCTTCACCCCGGCGTAGCCGTGGGCCATCGTGATCGCCGGGTGCGGCCCCGGGCCGTCCGGCAGGTAGAGCCATCCGCGCAGCACTACCGCGCCGTCGGCTTCGAACTGGACATCCTTGCGCTGAACCATGGAGCAACTCTCCGAGAGAAAGCGGACTTTCAGTCCTGGTGGAAGTGTTCATCGCCGACCACGCCGCGCAGCCGGTCCCGCAGTTCCGCCGAGAACCGGTTCACGGCACCCAGCGGCCGGTGGTGGATGGCGGCCCGGACGATCAGCCCGTCGGTGTCCTTGGTCAGGATCGTCACGCCGTACAGCGGCAGGCCCTCGAACGCGGTGGCCTCCCACTCCAGGTAGGTCCGTGAGCCGCTGGTGGTGTCCCGGGTGAACCGAAGCGACTCGTAGAGCGCGCTCGCTGCTCCCATGACGCTCTTGACCTGGTCCCGGCCCTCCACCGGACGGGCGAGGACGCTCGCCTCCAGGACCACGTCCGCGGCGAACGTCTCGCCGAACGCGGCGGCCGACTTCTGCGCGAAGGCGCTTGTCCAGCCCTGCGGGCGCGGGGCCTCGGCACCGCGGGCGTCGCCGGACCCGAGCGCCTCGGCCAGAAGGCGGTCGAGGTGGGCGGCGACCTCGGCCGGCTGTTCCATGTGCGGCCAGTGCCCGGCCGCCGCCACCCGCACGGCCCGCACCCGGGCGAACCGGGACGTCACTCCGGCGTTGATCAGGTCGTCCGTGACGAAGCCGTCCTGCTCACCGCCGACGACGAGGACGGGGCCGCCGAAGCGGCTCGGCCGCCGGCCGTCGGGGTGGCCGTCGTTCCAGCAGTCCGCGAAGGCGCGGACCGCCTTGGGGTCGAGGGCCTGCCCGGTGACCACCAGCCGGTCGAACTCCGCCGCCGGCAGCGCGGTGGACAGGTGGGATCTGACGGTACGTTGGCCCTCGCCGTCTCCTCCCAGGGATCGGAACGGTTCGATGACCTCGTCGGGCAGGTGGGTGCCCGCCAGGGGGATCGGCGTCAGCAGCGCCAGTCCCCGAGCCCGGTCGGGACGGCCGGCGGCGACCAGCTCGGCCACAGCGGCGCCCATGCTCTGGCCGACGATCACGAAGGGTTTGCCGACGGCGTCGACGACGGCTCCCACGTCATCGGCGAACCGGTCGTACGTGTACGGCCCTTCCGCGGCGCGACGGTCCCCGCAACCGGGCAGATTCAGCGTGACGCACTCGACGCCGGGCGTGGTCAGCAACGGGACCAGATCGTCCCAGACGTACTGGTCGTCGAGGAAGCCGTGGACGAAGACCACGGCCAGGTCGCCGTCGCCGCTGCGCCGGTATCGCACATCGGTCTCTCCGACGCGTTCCGTTGTCATGGTCGGGATCACTCTCCGGGTACGGACGTCGCCCCGGAGGGGGACCAGTCCTTGGTGTCGATCGGGGAGAAGTCGGCCGGCTTCGCGTCCAGACGCTGCATCCGCCGGCCGTCGTGGGCCGCGAGCAGTTCCTCGTCCAGGGGGGTGGTGAAGACGTTGTCGACCAGGGTGTACTCGGCGGCGAGCCGGCCGATGGCCGGCACGGCGGCGGTGTCGATGCGTCCGCGCTCCAGGTACAGCGCGTCATCGACGTGGAACCGCACCACCTCACCCCACACCACGTGATCGCCGAACTCGCCCACGGGGATGACGCGGTCGACGACGCATTCGAGGGAGATCGGTGCTCCCTTGACCCGGGGGGCGCGCACCACCTCGGACGGTGCCTTCTCCAGGTGGAGCGCCTGGAACTCGTCCACCGCGGGATCGAACTCGAAGGCCGACCTGTGCAGGGCGTGTGCCTGCGGCAGCGTGGCCATGTTGGTGACGAACTCTCCGGTCTCGCGGATGTTGACCAGTGTGTCCTTCAGCGTGACCCCGTCGGAGCGTGGCTGGAGGCTGAGCGAGACAAGAGGGGGCTTGCGTCCGACCGCGGTGAAGAACGAGATGGGCGCGAGGTTGGCGACGCCGTCGGGCGAGACGGTGCTCACCCATGCGACAGCGCGCGGAAGGATGCTCCCGATCAGCAGTTTGTATGCCGCTTGGGGATCGAGCTCGGCAGCGTCGACGATCACGGCTTTCCTCCGGGTGGCGGGGGGCGCTGGACCTTGGAACCCCTGGGGGAAGGCACTGCGCAGTGGGCTCTTTCGACAGAACCGTAAGCTCATGGCAAATGTCGGTCAAGGCGCCCTCGCTGGGACCTCTCTCACAGGCGCCCGCACGATCTGCGGGTAAGATGCGTAGCAGGTGAACTTATTTCTCGCCTTGAGGGAGGAGAACGTGAGCTGGTCTGCCCTTGCCCGGTACGACGTGGACCCGGCACCCGGAGGGCTCGCATTCGCGCAGGAGCTCATGAACACGATCGCGGCGGGCAGACCCCGCCTCGAAGATCTCCTCGCCGACCTGCCCACCGCCCAGGAGTGGCTGGACGACGCCCTTGCGAACTGGGCGGCGGCGACCGCTGCGGCACCCTTCGGCGTCACCCTGGAGCAGGACGACCTCGACCGGCTGCGGGATTTCCGTGACGACCTGCGGCACACCGCCGCGACCGTCGGCGAGGGAACGCAGGACGGCTCCGGATCCGGTCCGGCGACGCTGCCCGCGGTGCCGGTGAGCATGCAGTGGGACGGCTCCGGCCGGGTCCAGCCCGTCCCCCGCGGTTCCGGCTGGCGAAAAGTGGCGTCCCTGACCGCCATCGAGGTGTTCAAGGCCCAGCAGGACGGGTCGTGGGACCGGATCAAGACATGCCGCAACCCCCGGTGCGCGGTCGCGTTCTACGACCGCTCCCGGAACAACAGCGGTGTCTGGCACAGCGTCAAGGTCTGCGGCAACGCCGCCAATCTGCGCGCCTACCGGGCGCGCCGACGCACCTCCAACGGCGAGTGACCGCTTAAAGACATAGCCAAAATTCAGTTGGCTGTGTTGATGAAGTCGTTGTTCGACATAACTGAAAGCCCTATGCTCACGTCGGGTATCCAGACCGATCGGCGGTCCCATGAGCCCGGAGACTTCCGACCGGCCGAGTGAAGGGAATCTCATCTCATGACGGCACAGGTCCGAGATCCACACGTGAGTCCTCTGCTCCACGAGGTGCTGTCGGCACACGGCGGGCTGGACCGATGGCGGCGGGTGCGGACGGTGCGGGCGACGATCGTCACCGGCGGCCGGCTGTGGGGCATCAAAGGCCTGGTACAGGACGCGGATCCGCGGGAAATGACGGTCTCCGCACACACCCCTCACGCCTCGGTGCAGCCCTTCGGCGCGCCGGACCAGCGCACCGACTTCACCCCGGACCGCATCGCCATAGAGAAGGCGGACGGACGCGTCGTGGCGGAGCGCGCCGACCCGCGGGCGTCCTTCGAGGGCCACGGGATGCGTACGCCCTGGGACCCGCTGCACCGCGCCTACTTCAACGGATACGCGATGTGGACCTACCTCACCACGCCCTTCCTCCTCGCCATGCCCGGCTTCGAGGTGTCGGAGATCGAGCCGTGGTGGGAGGGCGGGGAACGGTGGCGAGGTCTGCGCGCGGTCTTCCCCCGGCACATCGCCGGGCACAGCGACGTCCAGGATTTCTACTTCGGCTGGGACAACCTGCTGCGCCGGCACGACTACCACGTCGACGTGGCGGGCGGGTTCGCCGCCGCGCAGTACGTGCACAACATCGTCGAGGTGGACGGACTCCGGTTCCCCACCGTGCGCCGGGCCTACCTGCGCGACGAGACCGGCTCGCCGAGGTACGACGCACTACTGGTGTCGATCGACATCAGCAACATCCGGATCGAGGACACGACCGCGGCGTGATCACTCCCTCGGTTCCCGGCGCAGCTCTTCCATTTAGGAGCATGTGCTCGTATTCTGGCGGGGAGGCCGGAGCCCGTCCTGACGCCCCTGCGGTCCAGACCGGCTTCCCCGTTCCTCCCCGACCGCTGTCCCTCCCCAAGGCCCCGTGAAGGAGCCCCTCATGCCGCATCCGCCCCTGTCCGCAGCCGGCAGCTCTCCCGCGCTGGCGGCCCGCCCCCTGCGGGACGCCGCCGTCGCCGTCACCGCCGTCGCCCTCGCCCTGCTGGCGCTGTACGCCGTCTTCCTGGACCAGGGACAACTGCTGTCCCCCGTCCTGGGAAAGCTCGCCACGAGCGCGAACTACCTGCACGAGTTCGCCCACGACGGCCGGCACCTGCTCGGCGCGCCCTGCCACTGACGAGGGACCGCACCATGAGTTCCGTCATGAGACTGCTGGGCCGTGGCGCCGCCGCGGGAACCGTGGCCGGTCTGCTCAGCGGAGGATTCTCCTGGCTCCTCGTCGAGCCCCTGATGGACCGCGCCGCGCGCTGGGAGTCGGCCCACGAGATCGCCGAGGCCTCCGACCACGCCGGTCATCATGCGGAGATCTTCTCCCGAGCCACCCAGCATGCCGGTCTGCTGGTGGCGACGACCGTCACCGGCCTGGCTCTGGGCCTGCTCTTCGCCGTGGTCCATCTGCTGCTGCACAAGCGCGCCCCCGACACCGAGGCCTGGCGGCGGGCGCTGCGGCTGGCCGCCGCGGGATTCACCGGTGTGTGGCTGCTGCCGTTCGTGCGCTACCCGTCGAACCCGCCCGGTGTCGGCGACCCCGACACGGTCGGCCTGCGCACGCAGGCCTGGCTCGCGGCGATCGCCATCAGCCTGATCGGTGTGATCCTGGCCTGGGCCCTGCACGGCCATCTGACACGCCGCGGCCATGGCGCACCGGCCCGGCAGCTCTGCGTCGCGGGAGTCCTCACCGCGGCGACAGCGGCGCTGTTCGCACTGCCGGACGATCCCGACGCCCTCGCCGTCCCGGCCGGACTGCTGTGGGACTTCAGGCTCTGGTCGGTCGCCACCGCGCTGCTGCTGTGGGCGACGCTGGGCGCGACGTTCGGCCTGCTGGGCGAGTGGACCGCCCGTCGTTCCCCGCGGACGGCACTCCGCAGCGGGCTCGTACGGACTCGCACCTCGCCGATCGAGCCACCTGCCCGAATTTGATCGAAAATATCCCTTATCGGACACGTGTAAGAGAGGTCACCCATGGATGGTATTGCCGATATGGGGGGCACCCCGGGATGGGGCCCCGTTCGCCCGCCGAGGCCCGACGAACCGGTCTTCGAGCAACCCTGGCAGGGCCGGGCCTTCGCACTGGCGCTCCTCTCCAGCCGCATCGCGTGCGGCGGTTACAACCCGGACGCCTTCCGGCACGCACTGGAGCGCCTGGACCGCACCGCCTACCTGGGCGACGGCTACTTCGGGCGCTGGCTCAACGGCGCGGAGCTGATGCTCACCGAAAGCGCCACCCTGGCACCGGGCGCGATCGACGCCCGTGCCCGCAATCTGGGCGGCGGCCAGGTGGAAGAACCTCCCGTACCCGAGCCCCGGCCGGACTACGCGCCGACCGCGGCGCCGGTCGGCGCCGGCTCGCTGCGCCCGGTGGACACCCCGCCGGCGTTCGCCGTCGGCGAGCGCGTACGGACCAAGGACATGTCGGTGCCCGGCCACACCCGGCTGCCGGCCTACGTGCGCGGACACGTCGGCGTCGTCGAACGCATCCAGCCGGGACACGTCCTGCCGGACACCAACGCGCACTTCCTGGGCGAGAACCCGCAGCACGTCTACTCGGTGCGGTTCGACTCGCGCGAAGTGTGGGGCACCGACACCGAACCCTTCGCACTCACCGTCGAGATGTACGAGAGCTACCTGGAGAAAACCTCATGACCACCACCAGCGGAACGGGCGACCGCCTTCCCCCCTCCCTGCGCACGGAGGCACTGGAACAGCTGCTCACCGAGCGGGGACTGATCGACCCGAAGACGATGGACGGGATCATCACCACCTACGAGACCAACGTGGGCCCGCTCAACGGCGCCAAGGTCGTCGCCAAGGCGTGGACCGACCCGGAGTACCGGCGCCGACTGCTCGAGGACGGCACAGCGGCCATCAAGGAACTGGGCTTCTCGGGGCCGCAGGGCGAGCACATCGTCGTGGTGGAGAACACGGCGACCACCCACAACGTGGTGGTGTGCACGCTGTGCTCGTGCTACCCGTGGCCGGTGCTCGGCCTGCCGCCGAGCTGGTACAAGGACCCCGCCTACCGTTCACGCGTGGTCAAGGAGCCGCGCACCGTGCTGTCCGAGATGGGACTCGACCTCGACGACGACGTCCAGATCACCGTCCACGACTCCACCGCCGAGGTGCGCTGGCTCGTGCTGCCCGAGCGTCCGGCCGGAACCGAGCAGCTGTCCGAGGAGGAACTCGTGCCTCTTGTGACGCGGGACGCGATGGTCGGCGTGGCGAAGGTGGCGGCACCGTGAGCGCGCCCCTGGACATCCAAGGGCCGGCCGCGCCGCCGCGCTCCAACGGCGAGTTGGTGTTCGCCGAGCCGTGGGAGAGCCGCGCCTTCGGCATGGCCGTCAGCCTGTACGAGGCGGGCGCGTTCACCTGGCCCGAGTTCCAGGCCGCGCTGGTCGCCCGGATCGCGGCCTGGGAGTCCACGGCCGGGCCGGAGGAGCCCTACAACTACTACCGGCTCTGGCTCGCCGCCCTGGAGGACGTGCTCGTCGGCCTGTGTGCCGTGACGACGCAGGAGGTCGCCGCGCGCGCCGAAACCCTGGCCCAGCGCCCTCCCGGTCACGACCACTCCGACGACCACGCGCACCCGCACACGCACCCGCACCCGCACACGCACTGAGCCCGTCAGATCACCGGCAGGTGCGTCGACCCGCCCCTGCCCTCCACAGCCGTGCACAGTGTGCGCCGCCTTTCCGGCGAAAGAAGCCTTCATGCCCGTCAAGAAAAACCTGCTCGCCGCCGTGGCGATGGTGACCGCGGTCGGTGGCCTCGGCACAGCGGGAACGGTCGCCGCCCACGCGGCCACCCAGGAGTGCGGCGACCGCTGTATTCAGATCTACAGCGCGAAGTTCGGCACGTCCGCGCAGCCCAACCTGGTGGAAACCGTGTATCGAGGGGTGGCGGAGGTCGGCCGGCCCACCGTGATGCAGCCCGTCAGCAAGACCGATCCGGCCGGGGACATCGTCGGTCACCGAGCGGGCCTGGTGTCCGACTTCCACAAGGACGGCCTCGTGTCCGCCGAGGTGAACCAGCATTACGGCACCCTGCGTGCGGTGGAGGTCGAGTACGCGCCGCACGGCGAGCGCACCGGCCTGTGCGCGGGCCTGGCCACCACCGCGTACCAGAACGAGGGCCTCACCCTCCAGAAATGCGGGATCTCCGCCAAAACCGTCTGGATCATCGACACCGCGGATTCACCCGCGACCGCCGCCCAGGGGCACTTCCCGCTGGTGAACGGCTCGACCACGAGCTTCGAGCACCCCTACGCGATGACCTTCACCCACGACTCCCCCGACCACGGCGACTGCGGTGACGGTGACCACCGGGCCGGCGATCACCGTCACCGGGCCGGCGTACCCGCGCAGATCCGGGTCGCCAGGCTCATGGGCAACCCGTCCCACGTGCCCGCCGGCCAGCTGTGGGGCACGACCAAGTAGCACACAGGCACGTGTCAGGGCCTCTGCCGGGGTCCCGACGCGTGCCTGTCGGCGTGCCCTACTCGGCCCAGGGTGTGAAGCCGGTGTCCAGTATCGCCGCGAGGGACGTGCGCAGGCGATCGGCGTCCTCGGCGCCGAAGGCCTCCTCGAACCGGGCCTGGACGTCCTTCCACAGGGGCATCGCCTCCCGCATCCGGGCACGGCCGTCCGGCGTGATCGCGGCGATGCGTGCCCGGCGGTCGGTCGGCGACGGCTCGACGGTCACGAGACCTTCGCGGGCCAGCGGCTTGAGGTTCGAGGCCATCGTCGTACGGTCCATGGCGATCATGTCGGCGAGGGCGGTGATCGTCATCTCGCCGTGCGCACCGAGCTTCTGCAGGATGCTGAACTGCGTCGCCCGAAGCCCGACCGGGGCCAGCGCCTTGTCGTACGTCGCGCCGAGGTACCGCGCCGCCTTGCGCAGCGCCAGGTTGTTGCACTGCTCGGTGACGTTCGGCGACGTACTGGTCATGATCTCCTCCGTGGGTTCCGGGCCCATGATAGAAGCACCGCTCGTCCAGGCCGGGGGCGCTGCGCCGCCGGCGGCCGACCGGAGTTCCGTACTTGCCCTTTTCAAGATAGGAGCATATGCTCGTAAATCACCAAGCGCCTGCGGGCCTCGCAGACCCCCCGCGCACTCCAGGACCCCCCGTCAGAAAGCCTCGTCATGGAAACCCCCGTCGGATCCGCGTACGAGCGTCCGCAGACGCGCTCCACAGCGGCCGAGCCCGCCCCGGGTGAGCACACCGCCGTCCATCGTCGGCCGCCGGTGAAGGCCTGGTTGCAGCCGGCCCTCATCGCGCTGATCGTCGTGGCGGCCTTCGTCAGCTGCTACGTGGGTCTCCAGCGCGACCCGCAGCCGCATCACGTCCCCCTCGCCGTCGCCGGCACCGACCTGCCGGGCGAGATTCACCGGGCACTCGGCGACACCGTCGAGGTGCACCCCGCCACCGACGCCGACGCCGCACGCCGAGCCCTGGAGCACCACGACGTCGTCGCCGCGCTCAGCACCGACGGCCCGGGCGAGCTGCGCCTGGAGGTCGCGGGAGCCAACGGCACGTCCACCACATCCGCCGTGAAGACCCTCGTCGGCGCCTACGCCCAGGGCGCGGGCATGCACCTCGGCACCGAGGACGTCCGGCCCCTGGCCCACTTCGACGCCCGGGGACTGGCCGGCTTCTACCTGGCCTTCGGCGTCACCCTGGCCGGTTTCGTGCTCGGCTCGAACGCCGTCGGCCTGGCCGGCCTCCTGCGTCTGCGCCACCGGTTCTGGCTGCTGACCGGCGCCTCCACGGCCATCGGCACCGTCGCCGCGATCATCGCGGGGCCAATTCTGGGAGCGGTTCCGGCACCGGTCCTTCCCCTGATCGCCACCCTCACCCTGCTCGCGGCGGCCGCCGCCTTCACCACCAAACTGCTCGGCACCTACCTCGGCCCCATCGGGCTCCCGGTCGCCACCCTCCTGCTCCTCACCGTCGGCAACGCCACCAGCGGCGCCACCATCGGCGCGGACCTGCTGCCCACCGCGGCCCGGGCCGTCTCCGCACTGCTGCCGCCCGGCGCCGCCGTCCGCGCCATCGCCGACCTCAGCTACTTCCACGGCGCACACGCGACAGGACCTGCCCTGACGCTGGCCCTGTGGGCCGTCGTCGCCGCGGTGCTGCTCATCCCCCGTGGCCGCCGCGAACGGCGGCGCGCGTCCGCTGCCTCCTGACTCCCCCCTCCCGGGGCAGTCGGCCCGACTTCCCGTACCCGTGATCAACTACCAAGAGGAACAGTGATGACGAACAGCTACACCGCGACGGTCGGAGTCACCGGCGAAGGCCGCAACGGCGGCCGGGCCCGATCCGACGACGGACTGCTGGAGACCGACCTCTCCCTCCCCAAGGAACTCGGCGGCGCCGGCACCGCGACCAACCCCGAGCAGCTCTTCGCCGCCGGGTGGGGGGCGTGCTTCCTCGGCGCCGTGCGTCGCGCCGCCGCCGACCGCAAGATCAGGCTGACCAGCACCGCGATCAACACCGAGATCACCTTGCTGCACGAGGACGGCGCGTACTCCCTCGCCGCCGTGCTCAACCTGGAACTCGGCGGCGTCGACACGGACACGGCTGTGGAACTCGGCCATGCCGCGCACCGGCTCTGCCCCTACTCCAAGGCCACCCGCGGCAACATCCCCGTGACCATCAACGCCGTCGCGGTCTGACCCAGGAGGCCGGACTCCTCCCACCGGACCACCAACCCCCATGAACGGAAAAGAGAGCGGAGATGCCGGACATCACCGGAACACGCAAGGCGCGTTACCTGCTGGCAGCCGCCGGAGCGGCCGTGGCCGTCGTCGGCGGTGTGGCGTTCACAGCGTCGGCGTCGGCCGACGCGGCCGTCGCGAAGCCGCCCGCGAAGACCTTCGAACTGGTCGGCAAGCAGACCTCGTCCGGGGACGTCGATCTGGGGGAGCCGGGCATCAGCGTGGGCGATCAGCGGATCGTGCACGAGGACCTCTACCGCGACGGCGAGAAGGTGGGCGATCACAGTTCGGTCTGCACCTTCACCCGGGTGAGCCCGGCCGCCCTCCAGTGCCTGGGGACCTTCGCGCTGCCCGAGGGGCAGTTCACCGCGCAATCACTGCTGCACCTGCCCGCCCCGTCCTCCGTCGACGTCGGCATCACCGGCGGCTCGGGCGCCTACAGCACCGCCCAGGGGTTCATCCGCACCGTTCCCGCGGGCGCGACCGAGCGGCACTTCACCGTCCACCTCCAACGCTGAGGCGCACGGGGGCCCTGGTGATCGAGGTGATCCTGGTCGGCGGCGGACCGGCCGGCTCTCGGTAGCGGGCTGGACGGACCGGGCGCGGCCGTGACGTGAGCGGTGGGTACGGCCGCAGCGCGGCCGTGACGTGAGCGCTGGGTACGGCCCCAGCGCTTCCGGCGAGACCCGGGGCCGTACGGCAGTCCGCCCTCTCCGGGTCGGCGGTTGACGAAGGCGAGGCTGGTCGCGTCGTAGCGGCTGCCCGCGATCTGCTCGGGCGGGGCGACGGCCTCGACCGCGGCGAGGTCCTCGGCGGACAGCGCGAGGCCAGGGCGAGCCGGCCGGCGGTGACGGACCGGTGGTCGGCCAACGGTCTGGGCGGCGGTGAGGGTCCCCGCAGCGCGTTTGTGCGGCATCCACCACGACCATCTGGCCGCCGCACGGCGCCTGGTGCGGCTGGGGAACGGCCTCCCGTCGACGGGCGTCATCCGGCGGCCGGTATCGCACCCTCCCCGAACCCCGGGACGTCTCCGGGTGCCATGTCGTCGCGCATCCGGACGAAACGCACGGGATGCCGCCACACCCCCCGGTCCTGGGCGGTGTCCACGTTGATTTCCGCGACAAGCTCGGGCTCAACCAGGACCACGTCGAGCGGTGTCCGCGACCCCCATGACGTGGTGAACCGGACGCTCTGCCACGGATGCTCGGGCCGGGCAGCGGTGAGCTGATCGGCGAGGCGTCGGGCGTGGTCGGGGTGCAGCTGGGTGCTGCGGGCGACCGGCCGCAGCTCGCCGTCCTGGTCGTACCGGCCCAGCAGCAGGCTCTGCGGTCGGCTCAGGGTGCCGGTGATCGCGCCGATGATGCCCTCGGTGGTATCACGCTGGCGGATCTTGATGAGCGCTCGGGCTCCGGGAAGGTAGCGCTGGTGGCTGCCGCGGATGACCAGGCCTTCGATTCCGGGGAGCGAGGTCCAGGAGGTGAGCCAGTCCTGTGCGAGGGCTGCGTCGCTCGTCTCGGGGCACAGCGTCCACGGCGGGTCGAGCGCACGCTCGGTGAACAGCTGCTCCAGCCTCGCGCGGCGGCGCTCGTACGGTTCGCTGAGCAGCTCGCGGCCGTCGATCTGGAGTACATCGAACGCGATGAAGTGTGCGGGCAGCTCATCGGCGAGCCGTACAGCTGTCCGACCGCTGGAGGCTGCGCGCCGCTGCAACGCCTCGAACGACAGCTGCTCGCCGGCCCACACCACCAGCTCGCCGTCGAGAACCAGGCCGTCCGGCAGGCGCTCGGCGGCCTTGACCAGGTCGGGGAACCGGGCGTGGATGAGGGCACCTCGGCGGGTTTGGAGCAGGACCGGTCCGGGCGCAGGGTTCGGGGTGAAAAGGAGCGCTCGATAGCCGTCGAACTTGGGCTGGAAGACGAGAGCACCGGGCAGGGCTCCGGGCGCAGGCAGCTGGTCGCGGGCCTGCGCCAGCATCGGCTCCACTGGCGGCTTCAGAACCATCCAGCTCGCCCTCCTGTAGCGAGCGGGTTTGACCTTCGGCATCCGCTGTAAGGGGCGGTGCGGCGTTCCGTGACGTGAAGGGGCCCCCGACAAGGGGCCCGGTTCAGGGGTCAGTCAGGCGGCAGGCCTGTAACGCCGTGGGCCTGGGCGTCAAGGGTGTCGTGGGCCGTCGTGCGTGGGAAGAGGAGTTCTTCGAGTGCCGTCGTAACGAAGAGGAACGCCATCACCAGGACTGGCACGAGCAGGGCAAACAGGATCACAGCACCTCCCGTGGGTCGGTCTGTGGCACCTGGTTGGGCCGCTCTCAGAATGCGCCCGAACGGCGTAATGCGCATGTCGCCGAGGCCGCGCTGCGGCCGGGCTGTCACAGGCCCGGTCCGAGTCGGCCGCCGAACCCGTACTGTGCTGCTCCCGATCAAGCCCCCGGCGGCAGACGGGCCGACCGCGCAGCGCCACGGTCGGCTCCGGGACGAGTGGAGGCGGGTGTGGCTTCGCTTACCTGGCGTTCCTCCTGGGCTCCAGCCGCTCACCACATCCAGGCGCGACGCGTCGGCCGCGCCGGAAGCCGGATTGGCGGATCGGCGGTATGGGCTTCAGCGGTCGCCGGGGCGCCCGGTGCGGAGCGCCGAGGCCCCGGCCTCTTCCGGATGCGTAATATGCTCCAAATGAACTCGGCTATTACGTCCACGCGTGGCGAGACCGTCATACGACGCGCCGTCGCCCGGGACGCCAAGCGGCTCACGCGACTCGTGCGCGGCTCGCGTGCCTACGAGGGCCAGTACGCGGCGATGGTCGCGGACTACCGCGTCGGGCCCGACTACATCGAAACACATCGGGTCTTCGTGGCCGTCGACACCGATGATTCGGCGGGCCGGGTGCTCGGTTTCTACTCGCTGGTCCTCGTGCCGCCGGAGCTGGACCTGCTCTTCGTCGAGGACGGGACGCAAGGCCGCGGCATCGGGCGGCTGCTCGTCACGCACATGAAGTCCGAGGCGCGCGCGGCGGGGCTGGACCGTGTCCGAGTGGTGTCGCATCCTCCGGCCGAGGGTTTTTACCGCAGCGTGGGCGCACTGCTTACCGGGACCGCCTCCGCGAACCCGCCCGTAGTGGCGTGGGACCGACCCGAGCTGGAGTTCTTGATCCCGTAACCGCCGACCCGACCTCCTCGTCGCAATCGATCCGCCACCCTGACGACACCCTCGTTGCCACCCGGGAGCGGCGAAGAACTCCGTGCGGGCCGCGTGCTGGTGCTCGTCCCCGCGGGGTGTGAGGAGGTGTCCTTCCCCAGCACCACGGACGTGGAGGAACTGGTCGACTGGGTGCGCCCGTTCGACGACGCCACCGTCTTCGCCACCTACGCCTCGCTCGGGCTCGGCACGCTGGAGCGCGCCCACAAGGCCCGCCTTCCGGGCTGGGACCTCATCGGGGTCGACGTACTGATTGGCCACGGACGCCTTGGCGTAGGCGGTGACGGCCCCATGCACCTTCCCGGACACCTCGCACCAGACCGGCGCTGCCGGGATCACTCGCGGCCGGCTTCAGGTGCCGGGCGACTTTCTCGCCGGACTCCACCTCGGTTCGCGACTGTCCCTCCGCCTCAACGTGCTCGATGACCGCTGCCTGCACGTCCTGGGTGAGGTGATCGGGTGGAGCCGGTGTCTTTCCCGGGCGTGCCTACCGGCGCCGCCGCGAAATCACGAGCGGCCTCGCTCTCGCACGAGAATGCGCCCGTGAACCGGCCCCGGTGCCGGTGGCTGAGGCGCGGCGTACCCGGCTAAGCGGTGTGGTGGCGCCGGTAGTGGCGGGCGACGCGGACACGGTTGCCGCATGGGGGGGAGCACCATTCGCGGCGTGGGTGGTTTTTGACGAAGTACAGCAGGCAGTTGGGTGCGAGGCAGGGGCGCAGGCGAGCACGGTCCGGCCCGGTGAGCAGCTCGACTGCCTGGTGGGCGATGAGCTGTACGGCAAGGTCCGCAGCCGTTCCGGAGCCGCGGTATGCGCGTGAGGGCTGGCCGTCGGTGGGCCAGGCGAGTTCGGGCCAGACCTGAGCGAGAGCGTTGAGTGTGGCGATCGCCTCCGGGCGCGTCAGCCCGGGCGCGGTGGCTGGCGGACGCGGATCCTCGGTGGCCTCGGCTGCCAGCTTGCGCAATGCGTCGCGCAGGGCACGCAGCTTTTCGGCGACCGGGCGCACCGTGTGTTCGTCGATCTGGTCCGCCTCAAGGTCGCTCACCGGGCCGAGACGGCTCGCGACCGCGCGCAGCCAGGCAGCGGGGCCGCTGTCACTGGCGAGAGCGTCGCGGGGGTGGCCACGGTCGACCGTCACGGTGTTCATCAGTTCGATGGGCAGCGGCTCCCCCAGTAGCACCGCGCTCGTGGTTGCTGTCCTGGCCATGCCTACGACCATACCACTCGGCTAATGGGAAGCGACCGACTCAACCATTTGACACCGAGGAGAGAGGTGCACCATAGTCCTAATGGAAGCAAGCGATTCAACCATTAGGTTGATGGGATTCCCAAGAGGAGCTGTTATGTCAGCGCTGCCCCAGATCAACCCCGCAGAGGCCACCGGCGAAGCCGCCGCCCTGCTCGGCGAACTCAAGAAGAGCGTCGGCTCCGTGCCGAACATGGCGAAGGCGATGGCGAACAGTCCGGCCGTGCTCAAGGGCTGGATGAGCCTGTCGGACGCACTCGGGGGTGGGGTGCTGCCCGCCGCTGTCCGAGAGCGCCTGGCACTGGCCACGGCGGAGTACAACCGCTGCGCGTACTGCCTGTCCGCCCATACCTTCCTGGGCAAGAACGTCGCCAAAATCGACAGTGACGAAATAGAGCGCGCCCGCCACGCCGAGTCGGCCGACCCGCACACAGCCGCGCTGCTCGCCCTCTCCGAGGCCATCGCCCGAGGCCGCGGCACGGTCGACGACACCGTGCTGAAGTCGGCCCGCTCCGCCGGCGTCACCGACGCTGAGATCGCCGAGGTCGTCGGCAACCTCGCCCTCAACATCCTGACCAACTACTTCAACATCGTTGCCGAAACGGACAACGAGTTCCCTCTCGTCACGCCGCACCAGTCGACCTGACGAGCCTGCCGTGCGGGTCGCGGTCCTGTCCTGCCGACGGCGACCCGCACACCCCCCTGCCATCCCGCCACGGCCAGGCCGCCTTCACAGAGGGCACGGGCCGGCTCACAACCGTCGGCGGCCGGGCCGCGGACGGCCGACAAACGCGGCGAGCGAGCCGGCAGTGGGGTTTTGTGGAGGTGAGAGGAACGCCGGGCAAGGGAAAGGTGCTCACGCCCACCGCACCTGCACCAGCACTCGCAGCGGCACGCACCTACACCCTGTCACCGTTGGTCTCACGGCGATGATCAGCACGAGCGGGCCGGACAGAGCGCGTCCGTGACGCGATGAACACCTGGCCGGCCCACACACATGCATGATGAATCGAGGCAGCAATGACTCCAGCATCCGAGTCCCAAGGAGACGGCACATAGGACGTGATCGTGCTGGGGGCCGGCCCGGTCGGCCAGAACGTCGCCGACCGCGCCCGCGCCGCCGGACTCACGGTGGCCGTCGTGGAACGCGAACTCGTCGGCGGCGAATGTTCCTACTGGGCCTGCGTACCCAGCAAGGCACTGCTGCGGCCGGTCATCGCCCTCGCCGACGTCACCCGCGTGGACGGCGCCCGGCAGACCGTGACCGGGAGGCTCGACACCGACCAGGTCTTCGCCCGCCGCAACCGCTACGTCACCGACTGGGACGACAGCGGCCAGGCCCGGTGGGTGAAGTCGATCGGAGCCGCCCTGTTCCGCGGCCACGGCAGGATCGACGGCCCCCACCGTGTGACGGTCACCCCTGCCGACGGCGCACCGCACACCCTCACCGCCCGGCACGCGGTGGCCATCGCCACCGGCAGCCGGCCGGTGCTGCCCGATCTTCCGGGTATCGAAGAGGCCCGGCCCTGGACCAACCGGAACGGCACCGATTCCGGCACCGTGCCGGCCCGGCTCGCCATCATCGGCGGTGGAGGGGTCGGCGTGGAGATGGCCACCCTCTGGCAGGGTCTCGGCTCCCAGGTCACCCTCCTCGCCCGCCGTGGCCTGCTGACCCGCATGGAACCGTTCGCCGGCGAGCTGATCGAACGCGCTCTCACCGAGGCCGGCGCGGACGTGCGGATCGGTGTCCAGGTGACCGCCCTGCGCCGCCCGGACGCCACCGGCCCCGTCACACTCAGCCTCGTCGACGGCAGCGAAGTGGAGGTGGACGAGGTCCTGTTCGCCACCGGCCGCACACCCGCTACCGACGACATCGGCCTGGACACGATCGGCCTCACCCCCGGCTCCTGGCTGGAGGTGGACACCACCTGCCTGGTCGACGGGGTCGATGGCGAGTGGCTGTACGCCCTCGGTGACGTCAACCATCGCGCGCTGCTCACCCACCAGGGCAAGTACCAGGCCCGCACCGCGGGCGACGCCATCGGCGCCCGAGCCGCCGGCCGCCCGGTGGACGACGCCGCGTGGGGCGACCATGCCACCACTGCCGACCAGCACGCCGTCCCCCAGGTCTTCTTCACCGACCCCGAGGCAGGCGCCGTGGGCTTGACCGCCGAGCAGGCGTCCCGCGCCGGACACCACGTCAAGGTCGTCGACGTCGACTTCAACGCCGCCCAGGGCGCCAACCTCTACGCCGACGGCTACCAAGGCCACGCCCGCATGGTCGTCGACCTGGACCGGGACATTCTGCTCGGGGTCACCTTCGTCGGCCCCGGGATCAGCGAACTACTGCACTCGGCCACCGTCGCGGTCGCCGGTGAGGTCCCGCTCAAGCGGCTCCGGCACGCCATCGCCTGCTTCCCGACCGTCAGCGAGATCTGGCTCTTCCTCCTCGCCGCCCACCAGCGCGAGAGCGGCTGAGGCTGCCCGGACGCTCGGCCGGACGGATGACGTCCGAACCGGTCGACGTCAGCGGCGGGTCCGCCGAATCGCGCAACGATCGTGCGGCAGGGCGACGACGGCCGTGTCGTCGCCCTGCCGCGCAGCGAAACGCGGATGGCTTCGGTGGGGAGCACACGCGTCGGCGAACTTCCGGCCTTGACCCGGTATGCGGGACGGTCCCGTGGCCGGCAGAAGTGATCGGGCTGGAGGTCAGACCGCGGTGCGGCCGCCGTCCACGGGGAGGACCGCGCCCTGCACGAAGCCGTCCGCGTCATCGGCGAGGTACGCGATCGCCGAGGCGATCTCCGCCGCGGACGCAGGGCGTCCTGCGGGTGCCTGAGCGGCCAGGGTCTGAAGGTACTCCTCGGACTGCGCGGTGGCCTCGGTGCGGGTGGGACCGGACCGTACGGCGTTGACCCGCACCCCCCGCGGTCCGTACTCGGCCGCCCATGCCTTGGTGAGCAGGTTCAGCGCCGCCCTGCTCGACCCGTACAACGCCATGCCCGAGAAACCGACCGCAGCCGCAATGGCGGTCACGTCGACGATCGCCCCGCTGCCACGGTCGGCCATTCGGGGAGCGAGTTCGGCCACGAGGTAGAAGGGCGCCTTGACGTTGAGCGCGTAGACGGTGTCGAAGAGGCTTTCCTCGGTGTCTTCGGTCGCCCCGAAGGGGTGGACGCCCGCATTGTTGACCAGGACGTCGACCCGGCCGCCGCCCAGCGTCAAGGCGTCGCGCGCCAGCCGTCGTGCAGCCTGCGCACCGCTCAGGTCGGCGGCCCAGCCAGTTCTTCCGCGGCGGCGGCGCCGATGCCGCTGGTCGCCCCCGTCACGAGTGTGAGGTCTGTCCGCGGCTGCCCGGGAGCACGGCCGCGGCACGTGTCGGGGGACGACTGCCCGTCCCCCGCGCCTGCTCGCACAGTTCCAGGCTGCGCGACGCGCTTCACCGGGTGACTGAAGAAATCAAGGTATCCGGATCGGCGACGGTGGCCCAAGCACATGTTCCGGAGGATCCCCTGCGGATGCCCCTTTTAGTCGAAAGCGCCTCAACGATGACGAGACCGCGGCCGGTTTCCGCCATCCCGTACTCCGCCGCGGCATCCTCCTGCCAGATCCCGAAGTCCGTGACCATGACCAGAACGCACGATCCCTCACTGCTGATCGTCAACGTGACACTGTCCGTTCCGCTGTGCAGGATGGCATTGGCGATCAGCTCGCCGACGATGATGCGGACGTTGTCCACCTGCTCTGGCCCGCATCGGTGACGCAACAAGACATCGGCGAACGCGCGCGCCTCCGGTACGAGTCGTCCCTCGGCCGCCATCACCAGCTGAGCGAGCCGGGAGTGTCCATGGGCGTCAGGCCGATACTCGGGTTCAGCCTCATTTTGCAGGGATGCGCGAGGGTTGCTCGTGCAGGGGTCAAGCATGGCTCTCCTATGCAGACGGAGCGGCACAGTTCTGCCGGGTCGCTCTCCCCCCAGTGGTCAGTCGTTGTAAAAAACCGATCCGGCTCGAAAGTCGGTACCGCACCGCCATAGGGCCTTCTGAACGCCGGTATAAGTCGCGGCAACCTGCTCGAACCGGCTCCGCGGCTCAACACACAACGCCGCGCTGTCCGGAAACGGACGGCACCACCCGAGATCGGGCCGGCGGCCGGATGCTTCGGGCAGTGCCTCCTGTTGCGTTACCGTCAGATCTTCTCCAGGCTGGTGTTCTCCAGCTCGCGGACGAGGCTGGAGGCGACGTCCTTGGCGTCTCCGAAGAGCATGAGGGTCTTGTCGAGGTAGTACAGCTCGTTGTCGACGCCGGCGAAACCGGCGCTCATCCCCCGCTTGACGACCATGATGGTGCGCGCTGCGGCGACATCGAGGACGGGCATGCCGTAGATCGGGCTGTCCTCACGCGTGCGGGCGGCCGGATTGGTGACGTCGTTGGCGCCGACGACCAGAGCGACGTCGGCCTGGGCGAAGTCGCTGTTGATGTCGTCCATGTCCAGGATGCGGTCGTAGGGGACGTCGGCCTCGGCGAGGAGGACGTTCATGTGCCCGGGCATGCGCCCGGCGACCGGGTGGATGGCGTACCGGACCCGTGCACCGTCGCGTTCCAGGATCTCGGCGACTTCCTTGATGCGGTGCTGGGCCTGGGCGACGGCGAGGCCGTAGCCGGGGACGATGATGACGTCCCTGGCAGCCTCAAGGATCATGGCGGCCTCGTCGGGGCCGGCGCTGCGCACGGGGCGGTCCTGCGTCTCGTCCGCCGTGGCGGCCGCGGTGACCGTGATCTGTCCGAAGGCTCCGAACAGCACGTTGCGGAAGGAGCGGTTCATGGCGCGGCTCATCATGACGGACAGCAGGAAGCCGGAGGCTCCGTCGAGCGCACCCGCGATGACGAGTGCCTTGTTGTCCAGGACGAGTCCCATCGCCGCGCCGGAGAGCCCGGCGTAGGAGTTGAGCAGCGAGACGACGGTGGGCATGTCGGCCCCGCCGATGGGCACCACGAGCAGGATGCCGAACAGTGCCGATACGGCGATCAGCAGGGGAAAGCGCGCGTCGGCCGACGGGGCGATGACCAGCCAGAGGGCGAGGAGGACCGCTGCGGTGAACAGGACGAGGTTCACCATCTGCTGGCCAGGAAAGACCGTCGGGCGGCCCGGGAGAACGCCCTTCAGCTTCCCGAACGCCATGAGGCTGCCGGTGAAGGTCACGAAGCCCAGCAGGACTTCGCACATCAGCGCGACTGCGGTGAAGGTGCTGAGCGACGCGGCGTGCTCGTAGTACTCGGCGGTGCCGACGAGTCCTGCCGCCAGCGCGCCGAACGCGTGGGAGAGGGCGATGCGTTCGGGCATGGCCGTCATCGGCATGTACTTGGCCATGGCGCCACCGATGACGGAGCCGATCACGACGGCCACCAGGATCCAGCGGTAGTCGACGATCTCTTGGTGGACCAGGGTGTCGACCACGGCCGCTGCCATGCCGACCGCCGTGAGCAGCAGACCTCGGCGGGCGCTCCGGGGGTGCGTCATGCCGCGCAGTCCGAGAATGAAGAGGGTGCCCGAGGCGAGGTACAGCAGTGGGATGGCGATGTCACGCATCGGCCTTGGCCTTTCCTGTGGCGTGGGCCGGGTTGCTCGGCCGAAACATGCGCAGCATGCGGTTGGTGATGAGGAATCCGCCGACGACGTTGATGCTGGACGCGGTGACGGCGACGGCGCCCAGCGTGGTGATGAGCGGACCGTGGTGGGAGCCGGCCAGCAGCAGGCTGCCGACCAGCGAGATGCCCGCGATCGCGTTGGTGAGGGCCATGAGTGGGGTGTGCAGGAGAGCGGGAACGCGCCGGATGACTTCCAGCCCGATGACGGATCCCAGGACGAGGACGTACAGGCCGGTTTCGATGGCTGTTGACATGATCAGTTGCTTTCTGCGGTGACGGCGTGCCGGACTGCCGCGGCTGAGGCGTCCGAGGGGTCCAGGCCGAACAGGGTGCGCAGCGCGGGGTGGACGACCTGCCCGTCCCTGGTCAGAAGGGTGTCCCGGATGATCGGGTCGTCGGCAGTGAGCCGCGGGCGGCCCTCCTCGCCCAGCAGGTGGCGGGTGAAGTTGGCGAGGTTGCGCGCGTACAGGCGGCTGGCGTGGGCTGCCACACCGGCCGGCAGGTTGGTGGGCGCGGTGACCGACACGCCGGAGAGTTCGACGGTCTGGTCGGGCACGGACACTGCGCAGTTGCCGCCCTGCGCGGCCGCGGCATCGACGATGACGGATCCGGGGCGCATCGCGCGCACCATGTCCTCGGTGATGAGCACCGGCGCCGGTCTGCCCGGGACCTGCGCGGTAGCGATGACGATGTCGGCAGTGGCGACTTCGTCGGCGAGGACCTCGCGCTGACGGGTGTAGAACTTCTCCTGCTGCGCCTGTGCGTAGCCGCCCTGCCCCTCGGCCGAAGAGGTGTCCAGGGGCAGGTCGATGAAGATGCCTCCGACGCTCTCGACCTGCTCGCGCGCTGCGGCACGCACGTCGTAGGCGCGGACGACGGCGCCCAGCCGCCGCGCGGTGGCGATGGACTGCAGCCCGGCGACTCCCGCACCGAGAACGAGAACACGCGCCGGGGCGATGCTGCCGGCGGCGGTGGTCATCATCGGCAGCATCTTGTCGGCCCGTTCGGCCGCGACCAGGACCGCTCGGTAGCCCGCGACAGCGGACTGCGAGGACAGTACGTCCATCGCCTGCGCACGGGTGATACGCGGCAGCAGATCCAGGGAGAACGCCGCGAGGCCGTGCTCGGCCAGACGGTGGACGGGGTCGGGGTGGCTGAGCGGGTTGGCCAGCCCCACCAGTACGGACGAGGGCCGCGTCAGCTTCAGATCCTGCGCCGGGTCCGGGTCTGACGCGTCGCCCGCTCCGATGAGCCGCACCTGTAGCACGATGCCGGCGCTGAATGCCTCGGCGCGGGTGCCGGACCGGGCGCCGGCGGACAGGTACTCGCTGTCGGGATGGCCCGCCCGGTGGCCGGCCCCCTGCTCGATGACGATCTGGTGACCTTCGTCGGTCAAGGAACGGACTTCGTTGGGGGTGAGGGCGACCCGGGTCTCTCCTGGGACGACTTCTCGTGGGACGCCGATGTGCATCTACGTCATTCCTTTCACGCCGCCGGTTGGAGTCGGCGCTTGGCTGATATACCGGCACTTGGCTGATAGGGGTGGCCGTCTGGACGTGCGGCAGAGCACGACGGTCGGTGCGGGGCCGGTCGGGCCCGCCCTCGCTCGGGCCGGGCCGTGGGCTGGGGGCGTGAGGGAGGCGACGACGGCGACTGCCGGCCAGAAAGAGCGGACCGCCCCCGCTTGAGGCGGTCCGCTGCGGGTGCGGCCGGCGCCGCGATCGGTCACACGCCCAGGGCCATGAAGCCGCCGTCCACCGACAACGTGACACCGGTGATGTAGCTGGCACGGGGCGAGGCGAGGAACACGATGGCCTCGGCGATCTCACGCGCCGACGCGAGCCGGGCCAGGGGCACCCGGGCCCCCAGGGCCTCGAACTCTTCCTCGCCGATCATGTCGACCACGTTGTCCGTCTTGGTATGGCCGGGCGCCACCGCGTTGAACCGGATGCCGCGGCCACCGAACTCAACCGCCCACGTACGTGTGAAGGAATCCACCGCGGCCTTCGAGGCCCCGTAGACGGCCGTGCCCTGTACACCGCTCAGACCCGCGATCGTGGTGACGTTGACGACGCTCCCAAGGCCCTTGGCGGCCATCTTCGACACCAGCGCCTGCGTGAGGAAGAACGTGCCGCGCACGTTGGTGTCAAGCAGCGCGTCGAACGCCTCCAGGCCCTGCTCAAGGGTGGGGGCGAAAGGAAAGGCGCCGGCGTTGTTCACCAGCACGTCCACGTCCCCGGCCTCCTCGGCGAGCCGGCGCACCGATTCCAGGTCGCTGAGGTCGGCCGCGACGAACGTGGCCTTCCCGCCTGCGGCCTCGATCGCGGCGACCGTCTCCGCGCCCTTGACGGCGTTGCGCCCGGAGACGATCACGAACGCCCCCTGCTCGGCCAGCAGCAGCGCGACCTCGCGGCCGATACCGGAGGTGCTGCCGGTCACCAGGGCAGTCTGATTCTCGAATTGCATGGGATTACCTTTCGGTGAGTGCGGATATCCCCGCGCTCTCTAGGTACGAAAACTTCCGTACCACTGTGGGTCGATTCCCTCACTGCCGCAAATCTGCTGCCACCCCGCGAAGATTTCCCGCTATCCCCGTGAGCTGGGAATTCCCGGTTGGTCCCAGTGTTTCCGTGGGCGGCCATAAGCAGATCCGTGCACTATTCGCCGTCCAGGTTCCGGTGACTTCGAGCAGCGGCATAGAACGTTCCACGCAGCCGCCCCGCGGAGTACGCTGAAAACCGCCACGCAGGAAGGGAGTGCCGTGCCCGACATCGATGGCCATCCGGCGCCTCATGAAATGGAGATAGGTTCCGTATTCGCCGCACTGGCCGATCCGCACCGCCGCCGCGTCGTCGAGCAACTGTGCACCGAGCCGGACCTCGTCGAACGCACGTGCGCCTCGTTCGGTCTGAGAGTGTCCAAGTCGACCCTGACCCACCACTTCCGCGTACTGCGCGAAGCCGGGCTGATCAGACAGATCGATTACGGCAACAGCCGCAAGGTGATGCTCCGTCGCCGGGAGCTGGAAGACCGCTTCCCCGGACTGCTGGGTCTGGTCAGTGTGCAGACGGCAGAGCAATCCCCGCCCCCGCCGCGGCGCCGGTGAAGCGGAACCCGCTGCGAGGCGCCGACGGCGCGGCGTGGTCCAGTCACGGTCGTCGGGGACCGACGGCCGAGCGGCGGACGAAGGCCGATGCCGCTCGCCGGTGCTACGGCCTCCTCAGCCGTCCGACGGTTCCGCGGCAGACCGCGCGGACCCGAGCGCGGACAGCGTGTGCCTCAGTCGCCGGATGTCTTCGGCGAGGAGGGTCATCCGCATCCGTTCGTGCGTTGCCGCCAGGGACGGATCCAGCCTGAGCCAGGCCGACAAGAGGGAAGCAAGCTGCGCCTCGGCGGCCTGCACGGCCACGGCGAGGTCGGCGTTCCACACTTCGATCGCCGGCCAGTCACCCAGTCGGCGGATCAGCGCGTCGTGCTGTTCAGCGACGTCCGTCCGGCTCCACCGATTCCAGATATTCCCAGCCGAAGCAGCCGACCACGCGGAGTCCGCCGACACGGTGCACAGGCCGGCAACCTGCGCCCGGTACGCATCCCACTCCGCACGCAGGCTCGGGGCACCTTCCGGCCGCTCACGCACCGGGCGACCGAGCGGAGCGACCACAGCGGTCTCGCCGGACGTTCGAGTCGCAGACCGCGGGCAGGTGTCTTCCAACGCGGCACAGGATGGGGTATTCGCTCGGAACTCCATGGCAACCTTCCGTCCAGGCATCACAGCTGTGCCTACGTCGAGCGGATGGCGCGGAGCGCGACCCTCCTGACCGGCCGATCGCGCCCACGGCCTTGGGCGGCCCCGGCCGGCGCAGCCCCCGCCGCTGCGCCGGGAACTCCGCGCCACAGCATCCGCGCCACCGGCTCGTCTGACCGCCCTCGTCCGGGCGGGGCTGCCTCTCAAGGACCGGGCGGGGACTTCTCGGACCTGCGGCGTGATGGTGTGCCGCGTCTTCAGGTCTGACAGGCAGCCATGGCGGGGAGGCCCCGAGGGCGGATCGTGCTGCCCCCGGGGCCGGACCTTGCGCGGTCGGCGGATCAGTTCACACTCTGGCCACCGTCGACCATCACGGCCTGACCGGTGACGAACGAGGCCCGGTCGGACAGGAGGAAGAGCGCCACCTGTGCCACCTCCTCCGCCTCGCCGATACGGCCGAGCGGGATCTTCTCACCGTGTGGGTGGTACTCCGAGCCGTCGTTGTTCCTGGTGATCCCGCTCTCCGTCAGCGGAGTCCGGATGATCGTCGGGTTGACGGTGTTGACACGGATCGAGTCAGGGCCGAGTTCGACGGCCGCCGCGCGGGCCAGTGCCGCCACACCGCCCTTCGTGGCGCTGTAGACGGAAATGCCGTGCGTGCCCAGCTCCGCGAACACCGATCCGTTGAAGACGATGGCCCCACCGCGACCCTGCCGCTTCATCTGAGCAACCTCGGTGTAGAAGAAGGAGCCCTTCAGATTGCCGTCCACCAAGTGATGCCACGCGGCCTCATCCAGTTCCGTGATCGGGCCGACGGCGGCGGTACCCGCGTTGTTGAAGGCCACATCGAGCCGGCCGAAACGGCTCACGACCTGCTCCACCACGTCAGCGGCGCCCTTGACGTCGGTGGCGTCGGCCTTGATGAACAGCGCCTCGCCACCGTTCTCCGTGATCTCGTCCACAACCTCCTTTCCGGCCCCCTCACGCCGGCCGGTGAAAGCCACGCGCGCACCCTCCTGCGCGAACAGAACGGCGGCGGCGCGCCCAATTCCGGAAGTTCCACCGGTGATCAATGCGACCTTTCCGTCCAGCAGACCCATCGTCACTCCTTGAAACCCTTTCGAATGATGCCGCTGAATACCATCCTCGGTACCCGGCTGCCTGCCACCGTGCGATGGCAAGGATCCACAGCAATGCAAAACCCACCGCCATTCCGAGCCGGCCATGAGATTTCATGAGAGCGGCGATCGGTGCAGCTTTTACCGGGCGGATGACCAGCTGCCGTGCCGTGTGTTGCTATGGACAGATGGAACTGCGGGAACTTCGAGCCTTCATCGCCGTCGCGGAAGAGCGTGGTATGTCAGCCGCAGCACGCCGACTGCATGTGAGCCAGTCGGCGCTGTCCCAGACCGTGAGCAGCCTGGAGCGGCAACTGGGACTGAAGCTGCTGATCCGTACCAATACGGGAGTGCGCCCCACGGAAGAGGGTGAGGCCCTCCTGGCCGAGGCCCGTGCCGTGATCGCTCGGCACGATCAGGCGCTACGGACCATGGCCGGCCTCACGAGCCCGGGCTGCGGGCTTCTGCGTGTCGGCATCCCCCTCGAACTCCCGTCCGGTCTGCTCGGCCCGGCGATGGAACAGGTGGCAGCCGCGTGCCCCGATACCCGAGTCCAGGCCCGCCATCTGTCATCGGCGGCACAACTGGAGGCACTCCGATCCGGCGAACTCGACATCGGCCTCCTCAGGGAACGCCCGACCGACCCCGACCTCGATGCCATGCTGATCGTCAGGGAACCGCTCGGAGTGCTGCTGGCGGCGAGTGTGGCCGCGGAGCTTGCCGACGACAAGGGCGTGCGCCTGGAGACCCTCCGTGGCCTGGAATGGGTGAGCTTTCCCCGCTCCGGCAGCCCGGCGTGGTACGACGAGGTGACCTCGGTGCTGCGCAGCTTCGGCCTCGACCTCGGACCGCAGCCGCCGGAGGACCAGGCGCTGATCGCGGAGGTGAAACTGGCGGCGGTCACCACGGAGAAGGCCTTCGCCCTGGCCCCGCCCGACTGGTCGCAGCCGCTCCCTGAGAATGTCCTCTTCAAGCCGTTGCACGACCATCCTTTGGTGCGCCGTACCTGGGCGGCCTGGCCCGCCCGGTCGCGACGCCGTGACCTGGCCAGCTTCATCGCGGGACTTCCCGCTCCGGACGCCTGACCATCCTGGCGCTGTCACCGCGTACTTCTCGGGCGGGGCACTCGAGCACACCGCGAGGCGCGGTACCCGAGGCGCTACCGAACTTGACCGAGTGGTGTCGGGACGGTCCGGCAGGAGCCGGCAGGTCTCCGTCGGGCCCGGACGACCAGGTCGCGGAGGTCCCGCCGGCGGATGCCGTTCGGCTCGTCCTTACGGCCCGATGTTCGCGGACCGCAGAGACGACGAGCCAGGACCGCCGGCCCGGCCTGTAGCAGGCCATGCGCACCTCGGGTGGTGTCTCGACGGAGAACAAGAGCGGTCGTCACAGGGGCGGCTCATGCCGGACGGCCGGATTTCCCCACCCGACTGGAAGCCACTCCGGCCATGCAGATAAACGGTAGCCGCCATTAATGAATTAGGTGACAAAGCCGTTCGTCAAGCATCTCCTTGGTAGGACTCACGGCTCTGACCTGCACGAATGTGGCCACTAAGAGGGTCTGACATGTATCTGCGCCGCCACTTTGCCTACACGGACGCGGACAGGTCGGCCCGCGAAAAGGCGTACGTTATGGCGCGCAGTCAACTTTCCAAAGGAGCGCTTGACCATGAATTCTTCATACCTCGCCGGGAGTGTGGCACTGGTGACCGGAGCGACGAGCGGCATCGGTGCGGCGACCGCGGCCCTGCTGGCTGAGCGCGGGGCACACGTGCTGGTGGCCGGGCGGAACGTATCGCGCGGCGAGTCCGTGGTCGGCGGCATCCGCGCGCGGGGCGGCAAGGCGGACTTCCTGGCCGCAGACCTGACAACGGCCGACTCGGTACGCGACTTGGCACGCCGGGCGATCGACATGGGCGGCGAGGTCGACGTTCTGGTCAACAACGCGGGCATCTACCCCTTCGGGCCCACGGCGGAGACCTCGGAAGCAGACATCGACAGTGTGTACGCGCTCAATGTCAAGGCGCCGTTCTACCTGGTCGCCGAGCTGGCGCCTGCAATGGCGGAGCGCGGACGCGGCTCAATCGTCAATGTGAGCACGATGGTGGCCGACTTCGGCATGGCGGACATGGCCCTGTACGGGTCCAGCAAGGCCGCCGTGAACCTCCTGACCAAGTCGTGGGCAGCCGAGTACGGCCCGCGAGGTGTGCGCGTCAACGCGGTCGGCGTCGGGCCGACCCGTACGGAGGGGACGGCCGGCATGGGTGAGGACCTGGACGGGCTGGCCGCCCTGGCACCCGCGGGCCGCCCCGCCACGGTCGAGGAGGTCGCCTCAGTGATCACGTTCCTGGCGAGTGACGCGGCGAGCTTCGTGCAAGGCGCGATCGTGCCCGTCGACGGCGGACGCACCGCCGTCTGAGTCGCACGGTCGACTCGCTGAAGAAGAGGTGAACCGGCCGGTTGTCACGAGGTGCGCCTCGCGCCTGACAACCGGCCGGTGAGCCCGAGCCATCGTGCGGCCGTCCACGGTGCTCCGGGTTCGTCCGGCCACCGCCGGCTCCGGGGGCTCACCACGGCTGCGGAGGATGCGCGGGCAGCTGATCCCAACGGCGTATCAGTGACCGATGTGAGTAGCAGCGAGGTGAGAGGAAGCCGTTGGTCGACGTCGGCAGTGCCGTCGGCCAGCCGTCGCGGGGATGGCGGCGGCCACAAGATCACGATGCACGTGGCCGACGAGCGTACCGGGCTGGCCCTTTCGCTCTATGCCCGCCCTCCGGGCTGCTGACGCAACTGCACATCCACGGACCCGAACCAGGGATGACCGCTCGCTGCCCCACGTGTGGCTGACCCTGGGCACCGGGGTCGGAGCCTTCCGGTTCCGTACGGCCTGGAGGAAACCGCGCAGTCCGTGTCGCCGTTGAGACATGTCGCAGCTGTGACAGCTCCCGCCAGTGACAGGTCCTGCCTTCTCGCCGAATGATTTCGGACAGTTGTGATCTACGGCTGTTCGAAAGGTGTTTCCCTGATGGCAAAGATCCGCCTCATGGCGGCGACATCAACAGGATTGATACTGCTTGCTGGAGTCGTACCCGCCACCGCCGTGACGCGGACGGCGACCACCGGTACCGTCACTCGCCCCGCGACCGTGCCGGGGGCTCGCTCCACGACCGTACGGCTGGTCACCGGTGATCAGGTGACCGTGACGTCGCTGCCAGGCGGACGGCGCACCGCGTCGGTGCGGCCCGGTCCCGGTCGCGAGCACATCCCCTTCGAGACGTTCGAAGAGGACGACAAGTCGCTGACCGTGCTCCCGTTGGACGCCGAGGCCCTGGTGTCCGCGGGCACACTGGACCGCCGGCTGTTCGACGTGACCTCCCTGATCTCCCAGGGCTACGACGAGGCACACACGTCCGCGCTTCCGCTGATCGTCTCCTCCGAACCGTCCCGGGAGGGGGCCAGGGTCACCGCTGAGGCGGCACGGGCCGCCGCTGCCACCGCCGACCGGCTCGTGGCGCTCAACACCCCGGGGACCCCCTTCCGGAACCTGCCGAGCATCCACGCACGGTCACTTCGGGTCGCCGACCGCCAACTGGGGAACTTCTGGAAGACGTTGAACCCCGGCGGCACGACCGGTGTCGCCCGTGCCGCGCTGACCCCCCGGGTGTCACTGGACGGCAGGGTGAAGGCCGTACTGGACCGCAGCACCGCGCAGATCAACGCCCCCACTGCCTGGAAGGCGGGTGACGAGGGCCAGGGAGTCAAGGTGGCCGTGCTCGACACGGGTGTCGACGCAAGCCATCCCGACTTGGCCGGTCGTATCGCGGAAGCCGAGGACTTCTCCCAGAGTTCCAACACGGACGACCACTTCGGTCATGGCACGCACGTCGCCTCGATCGTCGGCGGCAGTGGCGCCGCGTCGGGCGGGACCCGCCGAGGCGTGGCGCCCCGGGCCGACCTCCTCATCGGCAAGGTGCTGGGCGACGACGGCTACGGTACGGAGTCGGCCGTCATCGACGGCATGCAATGGGCGACACGCGAGCACGCCAAGGTCGTCAACATGAGCCTGGGGTCGGGCTCCCCGACCGACGGCACCGATCCGCTCAGCCAGGCGGTCGACTCCCTGACCGCGTCCAGCGGCACGCTCTTCGTCGTCGCGGCGGGCAACGAGGGGGAGACAGGGCCGTCCAGTGTCAGCTCGCCGGGTGCGGCCGATGCGGCGCTGACCGTGGGGGCCGTCGACCGTGACGACTCCCTCGCCCCGTTCTCCAGCCGCGGCCCGCGCCTGGGCGACGGCGCGGTCAAGCCCGACGTGACCGCCCCCGGAGTCGGCATCACCGCCGCCCGCGCGTCCGGCACCACCCTGGGCGACCCGGTCGACGCCCACTACGTCGCGCTGTCGGGGACATCCATGGCCACCCCGCACGTCGCCGGCGCCGCCGCGCTCCTGGCCCAGCAGCACCCGGACTGGGACGCCCAGCAGCTCAAGGACGCGCTGATCAGCACCGCGCACACCGTGCCCCACACCCAGGTGACCGAACAGGGCGGCGGCCGTATCGACGTGGCCGCGGCCATCGGCCCTGTCAGGGCCAGCGGTTCCGTCTCCCTCGCCCCGTTGCGGACGGGCGGCTCAGGAGGGCGACAGCAGTCGGCCACCGTTCGCTACACCAACTCGGGCGACCGTCCGGTCACGCTTTCCCTGGCCCTCAGCCTGGCCACCGAGTCCGGTCGCGCGCTCCCGGACGGGGTGGTGAGCCTCGGCTCCGACACCGTGCGGCTCGCCCCCGGCACCACGGCCGAGGTACCGCTGAGCACCGACGCCCGGCACGCGGTCCGCGGCAACTTCTACGGGTACCTCACCGCGAAGTCCGCGGACGGTGCCGTACTAGCCCACACCACCGTCTCCCTCGCGGTGCACGCCCCGCAGCACCGGCTGACCGTGCTCTACCGCGACCGCGACGGCAAGGTGATGCCGGACTGGCTGCCCACGATATGGGGCCCCGACGGATTCGTGGACTACGCGGACCGGCAGGCCCATGTCGCCCTGGTGGAGGAGGGCACGTACTACGTCAGTTCCGCCTTCTACGACATGACCGATCACGGCGGCGAGGCGGGCACCGTCGTCGCCCCCGAGGTCAGGGTCACCGAGGACCGGACGGTGACGCTGAACGCCGCGAAGGCCACCGAGGTGCACATCCGCACACCACGCCCCGCCGAGCAGCGCGGCATCCTCAGCACCACCGTGTACCGCCGGATCGACGGTCGCGGGCTCATCCAGGGAGCCATGTACTTCGACGACGTCTCCCGCCTCTATGTCACCCCGACTTCCCGGGTGACCGACGGCGCCTTCGAGTTCTCCTCGCGCTGGCAGATGGTGGCCCCGCAACTGCGGGCGAAGGTCTCCGGCAGCTCCCGGGAGTTCGTCCCGTACTACGAGGCTCACTCCCCCGCGTTCGCGGACCGCGGCGCCCGGCTGACCGCCGTGGACGCGGGCACGTCGTCGGCGCCCGACTTCCGCGGCGCACGCGGGAAACTCGCCGTCGTACGGTACGACTTCTCCGTCACCGAGCCGGAACTCGCCCGGTCCGCCGCGAAGGCGGGGGCCAAGGCGCTGCTGATGGTGTGGCCGCAGGATCAGGGCAGCGCCTGGACCCGGTGGCAGCCGACGGGTGACCGGACGGCCCTGCCCAGCATGCGAGCCTCCTGGAAGGACGGCACCGCCCTGCTGGAACGCGTCAAGAAGGGCACCACGACGGTGACACTCTCCGGCACGGTGCGCAGCCCGTATCTGTACGACGTGATGCAGGTGTCGAAGGACTTCGTCCCCCAGCGGGTCGTGCACACCGTCTCCGAGCGGGAGAGCGCCGTGGTGCGCAGCACGTACACCCGCACCGGTGCCTCGCTCTGGGCCAGCGAGCAGCGTTTCGGGTGGCGCCCGTACCAGGCGACCGCGTGGAACCAGTACAGCCGCCAGGTCCCGGTGGGCCGGGAGCGCGTCGAGTACGTGACCGGCGGGGACACTGCGTGGAACCACGTCGTGCACCACGACGTCGTCGACCAACCCGACCTGCCGTTGGCGGCCGGCATGCGGAACGCGCCGCGTACCTACCGGCCCGGCCAGCGCGCCACGGAGCGCTGGTTCGGAGCGCCGGTCCGTCCCTCCATCCCCCGCGGCTGGTCTCAGCCGTCGGTCCGCAACGGTGACACCCTGTCCGTGTACGTCCCGGAGTTCACCGATTCCGACGCCGGTCACTGGGCGTTCTCGGAGACGGGTGGCTTCGGCATCGGCCGGGCGACCGCTGCCGACGACGTGGCATCGGCGGTGCTGTACCGGAACGGGGAGCAGGCCGCGGTCTCCGACAACGGTGCGTGGGGCACTTTCGAAGTGGCCCCGGGCGATGCCCGGTTCCGGCTGGACCTGACGACTGCCCGTGTCTCGGACGACTGGCGCCTCGGCGTGAGCACGCACACGTCGTGGACGTTCCGCTCGGACACCACGACGGGCGTGGCCCGGCTGCCGCTGCTCCAGCTCGACTACGGCGTACCGGTCGACGCGCAGGGCGCCGTCAGCCGGGCACGCGTACACCACCTGGGCCTCACCGTCCGCATGCAGGACGGCATGGCCGCCCCGCGCGGCGTGCGTCTGAAGGCCGAGGCGTCATACGACGACGGGAAGACCTGGACCACGGCGCGTACGGCGCGGCACGGCGGCGACCGACAGTTCACGGCCACCGTGGAACGGCCGGCGAACGTGCGTGGCGACGCTTATGTGACGCTGCGCGTGACCGCCACGGACTCCGCCGGCAACAGCGTGCGACAGACCGTGGATCGGGCGTACCTGCACCGCGGTACCGCGTGATGCGCGGACGACGCTGACGCGCGCGTGCCTTCACTCGGCGGGGGGGGGGGGGGGGGGAGGGGGGGGGGGGGGGGCGGGGGCGGGGGGGGGGGGGGGGGTTCCCCTAGGGAGGAGGCTCCGGGGACAATGGGGAACCTGTTTCGGGGACCGTACCG
>NZ_JBVHWM010000014.1:91667-136349 GCF_055564375.1 Streptomyces sp. NPDC029138 | reverse complement strand
GAGTGGTGGTTTTCCCGCCGGGCAGGGCGTTGGTTTGATTTGCGGGGGCACCCTACCCTCCGGGGTGGCCCCCCCCCCCCCCCCCCCCGACCACGCCCTGGTGGCCATCCTCGGCCCGCTCGGCCTCTGGGTCCTGCTGTCCCTCGTCCTCCAGCTGCGCTCGCACGCCTCGCCGGACGAGCGGATGTACGGCCTGATGGCGACGGTCGCCTCGGCGGCGCTCGCGGTCCTGGCCACCGGGTACCTGGCCGCCGGCCCGCACGCGGTCTCGGTCGGCGCTGCGGCGGTCGCCGTGGCGGTCCTGGCCCGCGCCCTGCCCCTGCCGACCCCGGTGTCGGTCGCGGCCGCCCTGCTGGCGGCGGCGGGCGCGGGGATCGCCGTGGGCGGCATGACCGACTTCGGCACGAAGGGCGCGCTGCTGGGCGCCGCCGCCGGGGCGTGCGCCCTGATCGGCCACCGGGTGGCCGCCTACGACTACCCGTCCCGCTTCGTCCACTTCACGGCCGGCGTCGCCCTGCCCCTGTCGGCGGCGGCACCGGTGGTGTGGGTCCTGGGGCGCGCACTGGGCTGAGGTCGGGGACGGGCCAGGGTTCCCTCGGGGGCATCCCCGATGTCCCGGCGCGCGGGCGAGAGAAAGATCGATCACATGACTTCTCTCTCCCGACGCGCCTTCACGGGCATGGGCGCGACCGCTGCTCTGACGCTGGCCACCGCGGGCCTCGCTGTCTGAGCACCGGCAGGGACACGCGACCGAGGGGACCGGCGCGCGGCGCCGGCCCGTGGGGCTACGGCTCGACCACGACCTCCTGGGCCGCTGCCGTCTCTCCGGCCAGGAGGCGGGCGTCGACCGGTACGTTCCGTTTCACCAGTGCCAGGGCGACCGGGCCCAGCTCGTGATGCCGTACCGACGTCGTCACGACACCGATCTTGCGGCCCTCGGGGCCCTCGTCCGCGACGCGGATCTCCGTGCCGGGGACCGGGAGATGGACGTCGCTGCCGTCCAGGTGCAGGAAGACCAGCCGACGCGGCGGCTTGCCCAGGTTCTGCACCCGGGCGACCGTCTCCTGGCCGCGGTAGCAGCCCTTCTGGAGGTGCACGGCCGTGCCGATCCAGCCCAGCTCGTGCGGGATGGTGCGGTGGTCCGTCTCGAAGCCGAGCCGGGGCCGGTGCTGCTCGACGCGCAGCGCCTCGTAGGCGAGGAGCCCGGCGGCGGGGCCGTGGGCAGCGGCGAAGTCCTCCAGGCCGGCACGGGGCAGGAACACGTCACGGCCGTACGGCGTCTCGCGCACGACGACCCCGTCCGGGACGTCGGCGATCGAACCGGCGGGCAGATGCACCACGGCGATGTCCGCGGTGCGGTCGGCGACCTCCACCCGGTAGAAGAACTTCATCGACTCCAGGTACGCGATCAGCGCGTCCTGGGTGCCGGGTTCCACATGGGCCCAGACGGTCGTCCCGTCGTCCACCAGATACAGCGCGTGCTCGATGTGTCCGTGCGCGGAGAGGACCAGGGCCTCGGTGGCCTCTCCGGCGGGCAGTTCGCTGACGTGCTGGGTGAGCAGCAGGTGCAGCCAGCTCAGCCGGTCCTCGCCGCTGACGGTGACGACACCGCGGTGCGAGAGGTCGACGAAACCGGTGCCGTCGGCGAGGGCACGCTGCTCGCGGAACAGGTCGCCGTAGTGGGCGGCGACACCTTCGTCCACGCCCTCGGCGGGGACGGCGCCGGGCAGGGACAGCAGGGGGCTCTTCATACCGCAAGCCTACGTCGTGGTACTTGAACCCTTCAGGGAACAGTCCTGGCACCGGCCGAAGATCGCGAAGTGCTTCATGTCGGTGTCGAAACCGAACTGCCGGCGCAGCTTGTCCGTGAACTCCGCGGCCACGTCCACGTCCGCCTCGATGACGTTCTCGCAGTCCCGGCACACCAGGTGCAGGTGGTGGTGGCGGTCGGCGAGGTGGTAGGTCGGGGCACCGTGCCCGAGGTGGGCGTGGCTGACCAGGCCCAGCTCCTCCAGCAGCTCCAGCGTGCGGTAGACGGTGGAAATGTTGACCCCCGACGCCGTCTTCCTCACTTCCACGAGGATGTCGTCGGGGGTCGCGTGCTCAAGGGTGTCCACGGCTTCCAGGACAAGCTGCCGCTGCGGCGTCAGCCGGTAGCCGCGCTGCCTGAGGTCGCTCTTCCAGTCGGTGCTCACCACACCGACGAGTCTAGAGCTACTTGAAGAAGGCGATGCCGTCGTCCGGGAGGTCGTCGGGGAGGGCCTTCGCCCAGCGCTCGACGTCCTCGGGGGTGACGACCTTCTTCAGCTGGGCCGACATGTAGGGGCGCAGCGGGACCTCGGGGGTCTGCTTCTCGCCCACCCACATCAGGTCGCTCTTGACGTAGCCGTAGAGCCGCTTGCCGCCGCTGTAGGGCCGCGAGTCCGCGGTGCGGGCGACGGCGTCCGTCACCAGGTCGATCTGCGGCTTCTTGTCGGCCATCTCGCCGTACCAGATCTCGATCACGCCGTCGTCGCGGGTCATCGTGACCTCGACCTTGCGGTCGGGGCGGATGCGCCAGAAGCCGGACTCCGACTCCAGCGGGCGGACCTTGTTGCCGTCCTGGTCGAGCACCCAGGTGCGGGAGCGGTACTCCAGGAAGTCCCGGCCGTCGTGGGTGAAGCTGACCTCCTGCCCGAAGTTGCACTTCTCGGCGCCGGGGAAGTCATGCACGCCCGCGCCGGCCCAGTTGCCGAGCAGGAAGGCGAGCGGGACGAGGTCCTTGTGCAGGTCGGACGGGATCTCGATCATGAGCGGAAGCTTTCGTGGGTGTGGATCAGCGCTGGCCCTGGTACAGCTTCTTCACGGTCAGACCGGCGAAGGCGAGCACGCCGACGCAGACCAGGACCAGCAGGATTTCGAAGAACGTCTCCACGGGTGCTCCTTGAGCGGGGGTGAGCGGACGACAGAGCCGCAGCCCAGCTTACGCGGCCGGGCCGGGGCGCTCTTTGCGAGGGGCGGCGCCGCCGAGGGCTACGCTTCCCGCATGGCGAAGAAGCTCGTGATCAAGGTGACGGCCGGGGCGGACGCTCCCGAGCGGTGCTCGCAGGCGTTCACGGTGGCCGCGGTGGCCGTGGCCAGCGGGGTCGAGGTCTCGCTGTGGCTGACCGGGGAGTCGTCCTGGTTCGCGCTGCCGGGCCGGGCCGCCGAGTTCGAGCTGCCGCACGCCGCGCCGCTGCCCGATCTGCTGGAGTCGGTCCTCGCCGCGGGACGCGTCACGCTGTGCACGCAGTGCGCCGCCCGCCGGGAGATCACGGAGAAGGACGTCATCGAGGGCGTACGGATCGCGGGCGCGCAGGTCTTCGTCCAGGAGTCGCTGGCGGACGAGACGCAGGCGCTCGTCTACTGAGCCCTCCACCGGGGCCGGCCGGGACTCGCTGACGTTTCTAGGGGCGCGGGCGTTTCTTGCCGTCCAGTTCGTCCCACCACTCGTCGGACTTGGGGTCGCCGGAGGGGTCGTCCCACCACCGGTCGTCCGGGCCCCGGCGGTTGGCGATCATCGCGGCGACCGGCGGGATGACCATGGCGACCACGCACATGCCGACGGCCGCCGGCACCGACCAGATGCGTATGACTCCCCAGGCCAGGACGAAGAGGCCGATGCAGGTCCCCATCATGGCGAAGTAGATGTGCCGACGCCGGGCGTACATACGTCCAGGGTAGGACGGGCAGGGCCTGTCACAACTGATCCACAAATTCCCTGCGACCGGGCCCGGCGGGGTTACCGTGGCGTATCCGTACCGGATTCCGAACACCGTCGCCGACCCGGGGGAACCACCACATGCGCGCCCTGCGAATACTCCTGATCATCGTCGTGATCCTGGGCGGTCTCTTCGTGATCGTGGACCGGGTCGCCGTGCACTTCGCCGAGGGCGAGGCCGCGGACAAGCTGAAGGCGACCGAGAACCTGTCCTCGACCCCGGACGTGAACATCAAGGGCTTCCCCTTCCTCACGCAGGTCGCGGGCGGCTCGCTGGACGACGTCGAGGTCGGCATCACGGACTACGAGGCGGCCACCGGCAAGCCTGGCCAGACCATCCGGATCGACGACCTGAAGGCCGACATGAAGGGCGTCGAGTTCTCCGGCGACTACAGCTCGGCCACCGCGGCCACCGCGACCGGCACGGCGTCGATCTCCTACGCCGAGCTGCTGAAGACGGCCAAGTCCGAGCCGACCGAGGTGGCCCCCGGCGTCATGGCCCGGGTCGTCGGCCTCTCGGACGGCGGCAACGGGAAGATCAAGGTCGCGGTGGAGGGGACCGTCTCGTCCCTCGGGATCAAGCAGACGGTGTCCGTGCTCAGCTCGGTGGCCGTGGTGAACAACAAGGTCCAGGTGCACGCGGACTCCCTGCCGAAGCTGGGCGCCGCCGCGATCGCCGAGGACCGCATCCGCGAGATCACCGACTTCAAGCAGGTCATCGACCAGCTGCCCGGCGGCATCAAGCTGGACAAGGTGGAGGCCGCGCCGAAGGGCGTGGAGATCAGCGTGAAGGGTTCGGACGTCAGGCTGGCGGGGTAGGGAGACGAACGCCGGGGGACCCACCGGGGGACCTCGGGCACGGGACCCTGTCCGACTGACGAGACGATCACGTCCGTAGCGCAGATGCGATGACCGACGCGAGCGCCCGGAGGCCGCCGGTCGGGCCTCCGGGCGCTTCTCCCGTCCCGGTATTCGGACGATCCCGTCTCGCCATGTGACACACCGGTGACACGCCCGCCCGGACGTCCCTACGATCGAACCCATGAAGCGACAGGCGGACCTCACGAAGCGGCGGGCAGTGGACCTGTGCCGCGTTGCCGCCATGCTCTGTCGCCCCTTCTGAGCGGAAGCCCCGGCTCCCGCGTCTCACCCGCCCTGCTGCCAGGGCATCCGTGCGCCGCTCGAACACCGAGCGCGCCCCTCGCTACTCGCACGCCCCGCCGCGACTGCCCCGGAGGAGAAGAGCATGAGCCGCAGCGACGTCCTGGTCGACGCCGACTGGCTCCAGGAGCACCTGGACGACCCGACCATCGCGATCGTCGAGGTGGACGAGGACACGTCCGCCTACGAGAAGAACCACATCCGCAACGCGGTCCGCATCGACTGGACCAAGGACCTCCAGGACCCGGTCCGCCGTGACTTCATCGACCAGGAGGGCTTCGAGAAGCTCCTGTCGGAGAAGGGCATCGCCAACGACCACACGGTGATCCTCTACGGCGGCAACAACAACTGGTTCGCGTCGTACGCCTACTGGTACTTCAAGCTGTACGGCCACGAGAACGTCAAGCTCCTCGACGGCGGCCGCAAGAAGTGGGAGCTGGACGCCCGCGAGCTGGTCGCCGGTGACGAGGTCCCGGAGCGCCCGAAGACCGACTACAAGGCCAAGCCGCAGGACACCTCGATCCGCGCCTTCCGCGACGACGTCCTGGCGGCCATCGGCTCGCAGAACCTCGTCGACGTCCGCTCGCCCGACGAGTTCTCCGGCAAGCTGCTCGCCCCGGCCCACCTGCCGCAGGAGCAGTCGCAGCGCCCGGGCCACGTGCCGACCGCGAAGAACATCCCGTGGTCGAAGAACGCCAACGACGACGGCACCTTCAAGTCGGACGAGGAGCTGAAGGAGCTCTACACCGAGGAGAACGTGGACCTCGCCAAGGACACGATCGCCTACTGCCGCATCGGTGAGCGCTCGGCCCTGACCTGGTTCGTGCTGCACGAGCTGCTCGGCGTGGAGAACGTCAAGAACTACGACGGCTCCTGGACCGAGTACGGCTCCCTCGTCGGCGTGCCGATCGAGCTGGGCGCCACCAAGTAACCCCGACCGACCTTCTGGTCAGACCGAGACCCCTCTGGAGAAAGACATGTGTGGAGCGAAGGCCGGCGGCCCGGACGCCTCGACGATCAAGCCCGGTGAGACCACGATCCAGGGCCACGTGACCCGCGACGGCGAGCCGGTGGTCGGATACGTCCGACTGCTCGACTCGACCGGCGAGTTCACCGCGGAGGTACCCACCTCCGCGACCGGCCAGTTCCGCTTCTACGCGGCCGAGGGGACGTGGACGGTACGGGCGCTGGTGCCGGGCGCGACCGCCGACCGCACGGTCGTCGCCCAGAAGGGCGGCCTGGCCGAGGTCGCCATCGCGGTCTGAGGGACCGCTTGACGGCCTGTGACGGGCTCAGTGACGGCTGAGGGCCGCATCCCCTGGGTTGGACGCCAGTGGGGGGTGCGGCCCTTCGGCTGTTCCCGGGCCCTGCGGGAACCGTCCCGTCAGCACCGCGCCCGTACGGCCGCCAGAGCGATCGCCGCGAACAGCGCGGCCACGCAGAGGGCGGCGAGCAGGCCGCTCACGGCCGCACCGCCGGCCATCCGGTGCCGGGTACGCCGCCTGCGCTTGCGCTTCAGCCGAGACGCGGGGCGAGCGACTGGCACGGGCCGAGGGGCGGGGTGGGGCGCGGGTCGAGGCGCGGGGGCCTCGGGTGTGCCGCGCGCCCCGGGGTGGAACGCGGGATGGAACGGCGGCAGCGCGTAGCCCGGCCACGGGGTCGTCGCCTCCCGCGGCGTGGCGTCCTCCGCGGCCGTCATGCCCGGTGCTCCGTCCGCTGGTGCTCGCGCAGCAGGACGTTCGCGTCGCTCTCGGCGCTGCGGTCGTACGCCACCCGCGCCGCCTCCCGCCGTTCCGCCAGCTCCAGGCAGGATGCGCAGCCCGGCACGGGACGCGGCGGCCGGCTGGCCTCGTCCAGGGGTGGCGGCAGCGACGGAACACTTCGGGCGCGCTGGTTGACGGCCCGCACACCCGCCCCGAGCCGCTCCCGGTCCGTGGCCGGACGCACCCTCTCCGGATCGGCCTGCCACTCCACTCCACCGCCCACGGGGCGCAGCATCACATAGGGGCCGGCTCTGTCCCGGTACTCGCCGACCTTGTCGGCGGCGGGGTCGTAGAGAAGGCGTCCGGGCTCGTAGGACTCCGACTTCGTCGTCATCTCGGCCAGCTCCTTTCCAGGAACGCGTGTGCGCAGCGCAAGGTTGCAGCTACGCTGCGTGTTCGGGCGGTGCCTAAGAGCATGGCGTACGGAAACGGCGTCTGGGCTGTTGAGCGGGCCAAATTCAACGCTGGGCCCGCCAAATTCAACAAATTCAACAGGAGCGCGATGCCACAGCGGTTGGTGATCACGGGACGGAGCCAGGAGCCGAGGGCACGGTTCACCGAGGAGTTGCGGCGCCTGAGGAGCGAACGGGGCCTGAGCCTGCGGGACTTGGCGAAGGAGGTCGGCTGGGACGCGTCCCAGTTCAGCAAGATGGAGAGCGGGCAGACGCTGGGCGGTCCCGAGGTCGTACAGGCGCTGGACCAGTTCTACGGGACACCGGGGTTGCTGGTGACCTTGTGGGAGCTGGCGGTGGCCGACCCGACGCAGTTCAAGGAGCAGTACCGGCGGTACATGGTGTTGGAGGCAGAGGCGATCAGCCTTTGGCACTACGGTGTGAGCGCACCACCGGGTCTTCTCCAGACGGCCGGGTACGCGCGCGAGGCGCTTGCGGTGGGCTGGATCGAAGGCCCAGAGCTGGAGCAGCAGGTCGAAGCGCGCCTCGGACGGCGCCAGTTGCTGGAGGGCGACAGCCCGCCGCCCTTTCGCGCCATCCTCTCCGAGGCGGTACTGCGCACGACGCTGCGTGACATGGGGGCGTGGCGGAAGCAGCTGGAGCACCTGGCGGGGGCTGCCGAGCGCCCCAACATCACCATTCAGGTACTGCCGTTCAGCGCCGGTCTTCACGGCCTGTTGAACACCACCGTGATGTTCTTGCGGCTGCTTGACGGCCGTACGGTCGCGTATACGGAGAACGACCTGTGTGGCGAACTGGTCGAAGAAAACGTCTCAGTTGAGCTGCTTCAGCGTAGGTACGATGCGATGCGCGACCTCGCGCTGTCCCCGGCGGAGTCGCGCAAGTTCATCCTGCGGACGCTGGAGGAAATGCCGTGCGAGTCATCGACCTGAGCAGCGTGACGTGGCGTAGGAGCAGCTACAGCAACACGAGCGGCGGCGAGTGCGTAGAAGTTGCCGACAACGTCCCCTCCGCCCTCCCTGTCCGCGACAGCAAGGCCCCCGCCCGCGGAACCCTCGTCTTCGGGCCGGAGGCCTGGGCGGCGTTCGTGGACGGGGTCAAGCGCCGACTGGCCTGATCTCGGAGGAGTGCCCGTGCGAGCCATCGACCTGAACAAGCTGACGTGGCGCAAGAGCAGCTACAGCAACTCGGACGGCGGGAACTGCGTCGAAGTCGCCGACAACCTCCCCTCTGCCGTCCCCGTCCGCGACAGCAAAGCCCCCGCCCGCGGAACCCTCGTCTTCGGGCCGGAGGCCTGGGCGGCGTTCGTGGGCGGAGTCAAGGTGTCCGCCTCCTAGAGCTCCAGCAACACCGTGAACGGCCCGTCGTTCGTCAGTGTCACCCTCATCTGGGCGCCGAAGCGGCCCGTCGCCACCGTCGCGCCCAGGGCGCGCAGCTGGGCCACCACCTCGTCGACGAGGGGTTCCGCGATGTCGCCGGGGGCCGCCGCGTTCCAGGTGGGGCGGCGGCCCTTGCGGGCGTCGCCGTAGAGGGTGAACTGGCTGATCACCAGGAGCGGGGCGGCGATGTCGCTGCACGACTTCTCGTCGTGCAGCATCCGGATCGTCCACAGCTTGCGGGCCAGCTGGGCCGCCTTCTCCTTGGTGTCCTCATGGGTCACCCCGACGAGGACGCACAGCCCCTCGCCCTCGATCGCGCCCACCGTCTCGCCGTCCACGACGACGCTCGCGCCGTCCACCCTCTGCACCACCGCACGCATGCGGACCATCATGCCCGGTGTCCCGCACTCGCCCACACGGGGTCCAGAATGGATCTCTTACCGCCCATCTGGGGCTGTTCGGGGGCACTCGGTCACATTGTGGCCGGTTGGGGTGGCACGATGCTTCCCACACGCCGGTCGAGGGGACGGTCACAAGCAGATGAGCACACCGAGTACCAGCGGGTGGCTGGGGACACAGGGGACGTACCGGCCGCCCGCCCAGCGCGCCGACGGCACCACGGGCCCGGCGCTGCCCACCGAGCCTCCCGAGCACGACCTGGCCCGGCTGAGCCTGCCGGAGCTGCGCGCCCTGCGCCGCGACGCGCAGCGCGACGAGGCGGACCTCAGTTATGTGCGGCGGCTGCTCCAGGGGCGGATCGACATCCTGCGAGCGGAGCTGGGCCGACGCGGCCGGGCGTCCGTGCCGGCGCCGGCGGACGGCTCCGTGGTCGACCGGCTCCCGGAGATCCTGAAGGACGCCCCGGCCCGGCAGCGCTCCTCGGCCCGGCATGTCACGCTCGGCACTCCGCACAACGAGGAGTACGGGCAGCTGGCCGCCGAGATGCTCGCCGAGGTCGAGCTGTCCGATCTGACGGCGCGTACGGATCTGGAACTGAGCGCCGCCATGGGGCGGTTGGTCCGCTACGAGCAGGAGGTCTCCCGGCGCCGCCAGCGGTTGCAGCGTACGACCGACGATTGCAGCGGGGAGATCGCCCGCCGGTACCGGGTGGGCGAGGCGCAGGTGGATGATCTGCTGATGTGACCGGCAGGTCGTCGGCCGTAGGTCGTCGGCCGCAGGTCGCAGACGAAAGGGCGCCGCCTCGTCGAGGTCGGCGCCCTGTCTGCTGTGGTTCCCTTTCACGTGCTGGTCACCCGTAGCGAGCTGTTCAGTTGTGGCTGTGCGATGTCGGTATTCAGATGTCGCTGTTCAGTTGTGACTGTGCGCTCCGGTGGCCGTCCCCTGTCCGGGCTCCCGGCTCCCCTCCGGAAGGGAACCCGATCGGCCAACCACTGGGAAGTTCGACCATGTCCTGCAAGTTGGTTGCCAACTTCACTGTACTTATGTCCGCTGGAATGCGGCTTATAACCAGCTGCCGAGGAACTGCCGCAAGTTGGCGGGAAGTTGTAGGGTTTGTTCGTGGACCCGGAGCACGCCTCCGCCAGTGGACGGACGGAGCCCCAGCGGCACCGCTCGTCCCACCGCGAGATCGCCGACGAACTCCGCAGCCGGATCAGGTCCGGTGTGCTGCGGCCGGGCGAGCGCATGCCCACGCAGGCCAAGCTGGCCGACGAGTTCGGGGTCGAACGCGGCGCGGTGCGGCAGGCCTTGCGCATCCTCGAGTCGGAGCGGCTGCTCACCAACGTTTCCAAGGGCAGCCCGGCCACCGTGGCGGCGGTACCGGGGCCGGCGCGTCCCCCGGCGGGCCCCGCCGCACCTCCGCAGCCGACCATGGTCGGCCTCGCCCCGCGCATCGCCGCCGCCTTCGCCGCCCCGCAGGTGCGGATCGACGCCCTGTGTCTGACCTCGGTCTCGCTCACGCTGGCGATCGGCGAGCCGCTGCGACAGATCCACGCGGGACGGCTGAAACCGGCCAAGATCGACGTACGGCTGCTGCTGCCCAGCCGTGACATCGACCTGGCCTTCCCGACACCGGTGGACGCCGACGACGGCGGGCTGCTGCACCGGCGCTGGCTGGCCCAGCGCAACGCCCAGGGCCTGGTGCTGCGGCAGAACCTGCTGGCGCTGTGCACCACGCACGGCATCGACGTCCAGGTCTCCTTCCGGGCGCTGCCGTTCACCCCGCCGGTGAAGCTGTACCTGCTGGGCGACTCCGAGGCGCTGTTCGCGTACTACACGCTGAAGCGCCGGGAGCGGGAGATCGAGCACGAGCACGTGGAGCTGTACGACGCCGACGGCACCCGGTCCATGCTGTTCGCCTTCGAGCGGCGGGCCGGGCAGCGGGACGCGGCGTTCGTGGAGCAGTCCCGCCTGTGGTTCGAGGCGCTGTGGGAGACGATCAGTTCGGAGCTGGTGCTGACGCCCTAGGGCGGCGGGCCGGCCCGGCCGGTGCTACAGCGCGGGGCCGGCCAGGAGCACCGCCAGCAGGACCGCGCCGGCGGAGCTGACGGCCGGGCTCTTGGCCTTGATGCCGACGGTGAGCAGCAGCAGGCCGACGAGGCCGGCGGCCCCGAACCGCCACTGGACGAGCTGCTCGAAGCCGACGACGAAGAGGGCGGAGACGAGCGCGAGGACAGGCATGGACGTTCCCCCTTTCGGTCTGCCAACTTGACCAAGTTGGCAGCCAACTCTGATTAAGTTGTCCCCACTTGGCCCCCATCCACAAACAACTTTCCAACAACTCCCCGTAGATGGATCAGGGTTGTAGCGTTTGGTCGTGACCCAGGAGAACGTGGCAGTGAACGGCAGCGGACGGTTCACGCCCCAGCAGATCGCCGACACCCTGCGCGAACGCATCCGGACCGGCGTGATCCGCGTCGGCGAGCGGCTGCCCACCCAGGCCGAGCTGGCCGAGGAGTTCGGCGTGGAGCGAGGTGCCGTACGCCAGGCCCTGCGCGTGCTCCAGGAGGACGGCCTGCTCAGCAACGTCAGCAAGGGCAGCCCGCCCCGGGTCGCCGATCCGGCCCCCGCGCGCGAGGAGCCGCAGCCGACCATGGTCGCCCTCGCCCCCCGGCTGACCGAGGCCTTCGCCGCGCCGCACGTGCGCATCGACGCCGTCTGCCTGACCGCGCAGAGCCTGATCCCCGCCCTCGGCGAGCCGCTGCGCCTGATCCACGACGGCCGGCTGCGGCCGGAGCGGATCGACGTCCGCATCCTGCTGCCGTCCCGGGACATCAACCTCGCCTTCCCGGTCTCGGTCGACGCCGGCAGCGACGACGACGCCGTCCACCAGCGGTGGCTGGCGATGCGCAACGCCCAGGGGCAGGTCCTCCAGTACAACCTCCTGGCCCTGCGCGGCACCCACGACATCGACGTCGACGTCACCTTCCGGGCGCTGCCGTTCACCCCGCCGGCGAAGCTGTACCTGCTCAACGGCGCGGAGGCGCTGTACGCGTACTACATGGTCACGCGCCGCGCGGAGCCCACCGAGAGCGGGACGCTGGAGATGTACGACACCCTCGGCTCCGAATCCCTGCTCTTCTCCTTCGAGAAGCGGGCCGGGCAGCGGGACGCGGCGTTCGTGGAGCAGTCGCAGAAGTGGTTCGACGCCCTCTGGGAAACCATCACGACGGACCTGACACTCTCCTAGTGACTTCTGATGCGAGCGAGAACGAGAAGCTTCGGGAACTGATCACATCGGCCCGTTTCGTGCTGTGGGACTTCGACGGACCGATCTGCCGGCTCTTCGCCCGGCACCGGGCCGAGCGGGTGGCCGCCGACCTGGTGGACTGGCTGGAGCGGCAGGGCCTGCACGGGCTGCTCACCGAGACCGAACGGGAGACGCTGGACCCGCAGGTCGTCCTGCGGGCCGTGGGCCGCCGGCGGCCGGGCAGCGACCTCGTCGCCGGCCTGGAGGAACGGCTCACCCAGGAGGAGGTGCGGGCCGCCGCCTCCGCGCTGCCGACCGCCTACGCCGACCCGCTGATCCGCACCTGGACGGCGGTCGGCGCCCGCCTCGCCGTCACCACCAACAACTCGCCCCGCGCCGCCCGCACCTACCTCGAATCCCGGGGCACCGCCGGCTGCTTCGCCCCTCACCTGTACGGCCGCACCGAGGACCTGCACCACCTCAAGCCGCACCCGCACTGCCTCAACCGCGCCCTGAACGCGATGGGCGCCGCCCCCGGCGCCGCCCTGATGATCGGCGACTCGCACGCGGACCTGGCGGCGGCCCGGGAGGCCGGGGTGCCGTTCCTGGGTTACGCGCGCACCGAGGGCAAGGAGAAACGCCTGCGTGCGGCGGGCGCCGGATTCGTCGTACGGTCGCTGGAGCCGCTGCTCAGGATGCTCCGGAGCGGGCGCCGGGTCGGCTAGCATTCGGCTCGTCCGAGTCACCGCTCGGACCCACGCGCCTCTCTGTGACGCGTGCGTGTCTCCGTGCGTGGGGAGCGGCAACGAGCCGGCCCCCGGGCGCCCGCCCGGCACAGACGAGTGGCGGACCACCCGCGCGGCTGCTCGACTGGCCTTTCGACCCATCCCTTTCGCGCGATCGACCCCGGAGCGGCCAGTGGGCGCACCGCCTGTTCCCCGTGCCGCCCGGACGGATGCCGTCGTCCGGGAGTTCGTGGCCCGCGCCGTCGCCGCGGGCGGGGCGAGCGGCGGGTTCCACCACCACAACCACGTCGTCGCGTTGACCGAGCCGCTGGCCGGGTTGCTGGGCCGGGAGCCGGGCACCCTGGTGATCGTGCGGGTGCCGCGCCCGGACGCGGTGCCGGTCGTGATCCGGACCTGGCCCGGCGAGCCGGAGATCCTGCGGGCGGTGCACAGGGTGCTGCCCCGGGTGCCGGAGTGCCTGGCCGACGGACCCGGCTACGCCGTCCACAGCTTTGTGGACGGAGCCGTCCTGGCCGACGTCTGCGGCCCGGGCAAGCCCGTCGACGGGCCGCTGTTGAAAGACCTGGCGGAACTGCTCGCGGCCATCGTCCAGGTGCGCGGCGGCGCCCTGCCACCCCTCCCGGCCCACTGGCCGCGCAACCACACCGACTCCCAGGGCTTCCTGCGCACCCTCGCGCACCTCGCCGACCAGCAGATCCGCCGGCCCAATCGGCACCGGTACGGCGGCCTGTTCACCGCCCTCGGTGTGCCCGAGGACGCCCTGGCCCGGTTCGCCGACCGGGTCCCGGCGATGACCCGGCGGCCGTACGGGCTGCTCCACGGCGACCTGCACCGCGGCAACCTGATCCTGCCGTCCGCCGCTACCGAGCAGCCGGTGCACTGCGTGGACTGGGAACTGGCCGGGTACGGCGACCCGTTGCACGACCTCGCCGTCCATCTGGTGCGGATGCGCTACCCCGAGCACCAGCGGCGCGAGGTCGTCGACGCCTGGGCCGAGGCCGTCCACCGGGTCCGGCCCGCCGCGACCGCCGGCCTGTACCGGGACCTGCGGCACTACCTCGCCTTCGAGCAGGCCCAGTCCCTCTACGCCGATGTCATCCGGGCCGCGCGCTCGCTGGAGGAGTCCTTCGGCGCGAAGCGTCTGACGCAGGCCACGGCCACCGTCCACGACGCCCTGCGCGCAGCCGCCGAGCCGCTGCGGCTGGGCCGGGTGCCCGAGACGGACGAGATCGAGCGGGTCCTGTTCCGGCGCGGGGCGTCGGGCCGGCCGCGCCGGCGGGCCATCGGCTGGACCCCGGACCGGCGCGTCCCCGAACACCCCGACTTCCCGCGCTCCGCCGTCGCCGACGCGCTGTTCCTGGAGGGCGCCGCCCCGGCCGGCCGGGTGTTCAAGGGGGCCGCGCACCTGAACACGGTGCTCCGGGTGCCCGGCACGCCGTTCCCGGTCGTCGTCCGCCGCGAGGCGACCGTCGTCCTGCGCCGCGAGACCGGCTTCCTCAGCGAGCACGCCGTGCTCCGGGCGATCGAGCGGTCCGGGGTGCCGGTGGCCGCGCCCCGGGTGCTCGCCCTCGGGGAGAGCCACGCGACCGACCCCGGCCTGCGCTACCGCGGGGACCGCTTCGCCGTCCACACCTACGAGGGAGCCGCCGACCTCGGCCGCCGCCCCGAGCACCCGGTCCACGGGCTCCGGCCGCACGAGGCGGACTGCCTGGTCGAGCAGCTGGCCGCGCTCACCCGGGTCGACCACGCCGCGCTCGACCCGGCCGACGGGCCGCCCGGCTTCTACGACTGGCTCAGCGACCAGCTGGTGGCGCTGGTCGCCGGCCTGCCGAAGGGGTCCCAGCAGCTGGCCCGCTTCCTCGGCCTGCCGGACGCGCCCCGGCTGCGCGAGATCCTGGCCCGGCACCGGGTCACGCACCGCGACTCCGCGCTGCTGCACGGCGACCTCAACCCGTGGAACCTGGTGCGTCGCGACGACGGGCCGCCGCTCACCCTCATCGACTGGGAGATGGCGCTGGTCGGGGACCCGCTGTACGACCTGGTCCGGCACATGCACCTCACCCCGACCCGCCCGGAGATCCGGGACCGCCTGTTCCGCCGCTGGGAGGCCCGGCTGGCCCCGCGCTTCACCCGGGACTGGCAGCGTGACTGGCGGGTGTACCGCTGGATCGAGATCGTCCGCTCGGCCTACGTCGATCTCGACCGCCTGGTCACCGGGTCCGCCCTCGACGCGCCCAACGTGCGCCGGGCGGTGGAGTCGTACGCCATGACCCTGGCCGCGGCCACCGCGTCCCTCGGCCTGTCGGCCCGGCGGCGCGGCAGCCCGCACCTGGCCTGGCCGCCCGCGTAGGGCGGGGCTGCGTAGGCTCCCCCCATGGGTGAGATGGGCCTGCGCGAGCGCAAGAGGCAGCGGATGTACCAGGACGTGTCGGACATCGCCGTACGGCTGTTCCTGGAGCGGGGCTTCGACGCGGTGTCCGTGGCGGAGATCGCCGCGGCGGCCGGGATCTCCAAGCCGACCCTCTTCCGGTACTTCCCGGCCAAGGAGGACCTGGTCCTGCACCGGATCGCGGACCACGAGACGGAGGCCGCGCGGGTGGCCGGCGGGGCGGCCGACCCGGTCGACGCGCTGCGCCGGCACTTCCTCGCCGGCCTGGAGCGGCGCGACCCGGTCACCGGGCTGAACGACCACCCGAACGTGCTCGCCTTCCACCGTCTGCTCTACGGCACTCCGTCCCTGGTGGCGCGGGCGTACGCCCATCAGGAGCGGTCGGAGGCGGCCCTCGCGGAGGCGCTCGGGGGCGATCTGGAGGCGCGGCTGGCCGCCGCTCAGATCATCGCCGTGCAGCGCGTCCTCGCCCTGGACAACTGGCGGCGGATCGCGGCGGGCGAGCCGGTGGAGGAGGTGGCGCCGGACGCGGTGACGGCGGCGGAGCGGGCGTTCCGGCGGCTGGCGGAGGGGCTGCCGGAGCTTCGGCGAGCTTCGTGAGACTCGGTTACAAACTTAACTCAGTTACATTTCTGCCGTACGCTGGCGGCATGACGTCACTCGACTCCGCCCTCAAGGACACCCTGCACACCGAGCGCGCCTACCACGACACCTGCCGTACGGCCCTCGCCGCGATGGTCGAGGGAGCCGCCGAACAGGTCGTCATCGGCGAGGACGTCTCCGCCTCCGGAGCCGACGCCGAAGTCCTCGGCTACCGGCTGCGCAGCCAGGCCAAGGCCATGCGCGAACTCCCGCCGGGCCCGCTCTTCTTCGGCCGGCTCGACTTCGCCGACAGCGACCCCGCACACGGCGGGCAGAGCTACCACGTCGGCCGGGTGCGGATCACCGAGGACCCGGCCGCGCCGCCGCTCGTGGTCGACTGGCGGGCCCCCGTCTCCCGCGCCTTCTACCAGGCGAGCGCCCGCGACCCGCAGGGCGTGGCGGTCCGGCGCCGGTTCGGCTGGGCGCCCGGCAGCCGGGGCGACTCCGCCGACCTCACCGGCCTGGAGGACGAGCGCCTTGGCCGGGGCGAGAGCCGGACCAGCGACATCGTGACCCGCGAGATCGAGCGGCCGCGCGTCGGGCCCATGCGGGACATCGCCGCGACCATCCAGCCCGAGCAGGACGACCTCGTCCGCGCCGCGCTCACCGACTCCGTGTGCGTGCAGGGCGCCCCCGGCACCGGCAAGACCGCCGTCGGCCTGCACCGCGCCGCGTACCTGCTCTACACCCACCCCAAGCGGCTCCAGCGCTCCGGCCTGCTGATCCTCGGCCCCAACCGCACCTTCCTCACCTACATCGCCGAGGTGCTGCCCTCCCTCGGCGAGACCGGCGTCCGTCAGTCGACCCTGCTGGACGAGATCGCCCGCCACCCGGTCACCGGCACCGACCCGGTGCGGACCGCCGTGGTCAAACACGACCCGCGCATGGCCGAGGTGCTGCGCCGGGCGCTGTACGCGCGCGTCACCACCGACGGCGTCGCCGACCTCGTCGTACCCGACGGCTCCCACCGCTGGCGCGTCCCCGCCGCCGAACTCGCCGACCTGGTCGCGGAGGTGCGCGCCGAGGAGCCGCCGTACGCCGTCGGACGGGAGCGGGTGCGCACACGGGTGGTACGGCGGCTGCGCGACCGGGTCGAACGGCGCTCCGGGGTGCTGCCCGCCTCCTGGGTGCGCCGCGTCGAGCGCTGCCGGCCGCTGACCGAGCAGCTCGACGCCGTGTGGCCGAAGGTCCGCCCCGAGGAGATCCTCGCCGAACTCCTCACCGACGGCGAGGCGTTGGCCCGCGCTGCCGACGGCCTGCTGGACCCGGACGAACAGGCGGCACTGCTGTGGCCCCGCCCGCCGCGCTCGTACAAGTCGGCCCGCTGGTCGGCCGCCGACCTGGTCCTGCTCGACGAACTCGCCGGGCTCGTCGAACACCCCGAGGGCTACGGCCACCTCGTCGTGGACGAGGCGCAGGACCTGTCGCCGATGGAGTGCCGGGCCATCGCCCGCCGGGCCGTGTTCGGCTCGCTGACCGTCCTCGGTGACCTCGCCCAGGGCACCACCCCGTGGGCCGCCCGCGACTGGTCCGTCCAACTGCGCCACCTGGGCCGGCCGGACGCGGCCGTGGTCCCGCTGACCACCGGGTTCCGGGTGCCGGCGGCCGTCCTGGCGCTCGCCAACCGGCTGCTCGCCCGCCTCGACGTCGCCGTACCCCCCGCCACCTCGCTGCGCACGGACGGGGAGCTGAACCTGCGGCCCACCGAGGACCTGCTCGGCACCACCGTGACCGCCGTGCGCGACGCCCTCGCCCGGGAGGGCTCGGTCGGCGTGGTCACGGCCGACGAGGACACCGACCGGGTGCGGGCGGCGCTCGACCGGGCCGGTCTCGACCCGGCCGGCCCCGACACGCTCGGCGCCCGGCTGACCGTCGTCCCCGCGAGCGTGGTCAAGGGCCTGGAGTACGACCACGTCGTCGCCGTGGAACCGGCGGCCGTCGCCGAGGCGGAGGAACGGGGCGCCCACCGGCTGTACGTGGTGCTGACCCGGGCGGTGTCCCGGCTGGACGTCGTACACAGCCGGCCGCTGCCGTTCTGACCGGGGCCGAGACCCTGGACGACCGGGGCTTCGGGGGCGAACCTGAACGGTGATGCTGCTCTTCCTCGACGTGGACGGTCCGCTCGTCCCCTTCGGTGCGGCGGACCGCGCCTACCCGCTCCACGACGGCCCGCCGGTGCCCGCCGGCCACCCGCTGCTGCCCCGTGTCGACCCCGCGCTGGGACCCCGGCTGACGGCGCTGGGCTGCGCACTGGTGTGGGCCACGACCTGGATGGACGACGCCAACGACTGCCTCGCGCCCTGGCTGGGCCTGCCCCCGCTGCCGGTCGTGCGGTGGCCCGACACGGACGAGCGGCCGGGCCCGCTGCACTGGAAGACCCGGCCGCTGGTCCGCTGGGCGGCGGGGCGGCCCTTCGTCTGGGTGGACGACGAGATCACCGAGGCCGACCGCGCCTGGATCGCCGTCCATCACCCGGCCCCGGCCCTGCCGCACCGCGTCGACCAGCGGTACGGCCTGACGGAGGCCGACTTCACCGTGCTGGAGGAGTGGCTGGAAGCACACTGAAGGGGCGTGTGCGCCTCACGCGCCCGCGTACTCCGCCAGATGTTCGCCGGTGACCGTGGAGCGGGCCGCGACCAGATCCGCCGGTGTGCCCTCGAAGACGATCCGGCCGCCGTCGTGACCGGCGCCCGGGCCCAGGTCGATGATCCAGTCGGCGTGCGCCATGACCGCCTGGTGGTGCTCGATGACGATCACCGACTTGCCGGCGTCCACCAGCCGGTCGAGCAGGCCCAGAAGCTGCTCCACGTCGGCGAGATGAAGCCCGGTCGTCGGCTCGTCCAGGACGTAGACCCCGCCCTTGTCCGCCATGTGCGTGGCCAGCTTCAGCCGCTGCCGCTCGCCGCCGGAGAGGGTGGTGAGCGGCTGGCCGAGGGTGAGGTAACCCAGGCCCACGTCGGCCATGTTCCGCAGGATGCGGTGGGCGGCCGGGGTGCGGGCCTCGCCGCTGCCGAAGAACTCCTCGGCCTCGGTCACCGGCATCGCCAGCACCTCGCTGATGTCCCGCCCGCCCAGGTGGTAGTTCAGCACCGAGGCGTCGAACCGCTTGCCCTCGCACTCCTCGCAGGTGGTGGCCACCCCGGCCATCATCGCCAGGTCGGTGTAGACGACACCGGCGCCGTTGCAGGAGGGGCAGGCGCCCTCGGAGTTCGCGCTGAACAGCGCCGGCTTCACCCCGTTGGCCTTGGCGAACGCCTTGCGGATGGGCTCCAGCAGCCCGGTGTACGTCGCCGGGTTGCTCCGCCGTGAGCCACGGATCGGCGCCTGGTCTACCGACACCACCCCCTCGCCGGCCGGGATCGAGCCGTGCACCAGCGAACTCTTGCCGGAGCCGGCGACCCCGGTGACGACGACGAGCACGCCGAGCGGGATGTCGACGTCCACGTTCCGGAGGTTGTGGGTCGTGGCGCCACGGATCTGAAGGGCCCCGGTCGGCTTCCGCACCGTCTTCTTCAGTGCCGCCCGGTCGTCCAGATGCCGCCCGGTGAGCGTGCCGCTCGCCCGCAGCCCGGCGACGGTGCCCTCGAAGCAGACGGTGCCGCCCGCCGTACCGGCGCCCGGGCCGAGGTCCACCACGTGGTCGGCGATCGCGATGACCTCCGGCTTGTGCTCCACCACGAGCACCGTGTTGCCCTTGTCCCGCAGCCGCAGCAGCAGGTCGTTCATCCGCCGGATGTCATGGGGGTGCAGGCCGACGGTCGGCTCGTCGAAGACGTACGTGACGTCGGTCAGCGAGGAGCCGAGATGGCGGATCATCTTCGTCCGCTGCGCCTCGCCGCCCGAGAGCGTGCCCGCGGGCCGGTCCAGGGAGAGATAGCCGAGGCCGATCTCCACGAACGAGTCGAGGGTGTCGCCCAGCGCGGTGAGCAGCGGCGCCACGGACGGCTCGTCCAGCCCGCGCACCCACCCGGCCAGATCGCTGATCTGCATCGCGCAGGCGTCGGCGATGCTGATCCCCCTGATCTTCGAGGAGCGGGCCGCCTCGCTGAGCCGGGTGCCGTCGCAGTCGGGACAGGTCGTGAAGGTGACCGCGCGGTCCACGAACTCCCGGATGTGCGGCTGCATCGCCTCCCGGTCCTTGGCGAGCATCGACTTCTGGATGCGCGGCACGAGACCCTCGTAGGTCATGTTGATGCCCGCGATCTTCATCCGGGTCGGCTCGCGGTACAGGAAGTCGTCGAGCTGCTGCTGGGTGAACGTGCGGATCGGCTTGTCCGGGTCGAAGAAGCCCGACTCGGTGTAGAGGCGGTAGTTCCAGCCGCCGGGCTTGTAGCCGGGGATGGTGAGCGCGCCCTCGCTGAGCGACTTGTCCTCGTCGTAGAGCTGGGACAGGTCGATGTCCGTGACCGTGCCCCGGCCCTCGCAGCGCGGGCACATGCCGCCGGTGATGCTGAACTCCCGGCGCTCCTTCACCGTCTTGCCGCCGCGCTCCAGGGTGACCGCGCCCGCACCGCTGATCGAGGCGACGTTGAAGGAGAACGCCTTCGGTGAGCCGATGTGCGGCGTGCCGAGCCGGCTGAACAGGATGCGCAGCATCGCGTGGGCGTCGGTCGCGGTGCCGACGGTGGAGCGCGGGTCGGCGCCCATCCGCTGCTGGTCGACGATGATCGCGGTGGTCAGCCCGTCGAGCACGTCGACGTCGGGCCGCGCCAGCGTGGGCATGAAGCCCTGGACGAACGCGCTGTACGTCTCGTTGATCAGCCGCTGCGACTCCGCGGCGATGGTGTCGAACACCAGCGAGCTCTTGCCCGAGCCGGAGACCCCCGTGAACACCGTGAGCCGGCGCTTGGGGATCTCGACGGTGACGTCCTTGAGATTGTTCTCGCGTGCCCCGTGCACACGGATCAGGTCATGACTGTCGGCGGCGTGCGGTGCGATGGCGTCGTCCATGGCGGCCACCGTAGCGGCGCCCCGGCGGAGGGCGCTTCTCCATTCCTGACGCCTTCCTCGACGGCCGTGGCGCGACACACTCTTGCAAGCGGGTGCTTGCAATTGTTAGCGGAGGTGGGGCAAGGTGGAGGCATGGCATCGCTGAACGTCGGCAACCTCGGTGAGTACCTGCGCGAACAGCGGCGGAACGCCCAGCTGTCGCTGCGGCAGCTCGCCGACGCCGCCGGGGTGTCCAATCCGTACCTGAGCCAGATCGAGCGCGGGCTGCGCAAGCCCAGCGCGGAGGTGCTCCAGCAGGTCGCCAAGGCCCTGCGCATCTCCGCCGAGACCCTGTACGTCCGCGCCGGCATCCTCGACGCCGAACGGGACCGGGACGAGGTCGAGACGCGCGCCGTCATCCTCGCCGACCCCACGCTCAACGAGCGGCAGAAGCAGGTGCTGCTCCAGATCTACGAGTCCTTCCGCAAGGAGAACGGATTCGGGACCGGCGAGCGCGCCGAGGAGGACGGGCCCGGGGACGGCTCCGTGGACCAGGGGACCGGCGGCGGCAGCCGTACGGCCGGCGCGGGCGATGCCGCCGGCAGTGACACGGACGCCGGCCAGCGGCGGACGGCCGGATAACGCCGGACCAGGGCTCCGGACGCCCGCCGCGGACCACACCAACCCAGCCGAACGCGAATCCGATCCGGGAGGACCCTCACCATGGCCATCACCGACGACCTGCGCAAGACCCTCAGCGACCCGACCCCGTTCTACTTCGCCGCCGGCACCGCCGACCTGGCGCTTCAGCAGGCCAAGAAGGTGCCGGCCCTGGTCGAGCAGCTGCGCGCCGAGGCCCCGGCGCGCATCGAGGCCGTGCGCAACACCGACCCGAAGGCCGTGCAGGAGAAGGCCGCCGCCCGCGCCAAGGAGGCGCAGGAGACCCTTCAGACCAAGGTCAACGAGTTCATCGGGACCCTCGACGTCGACCTGAAGAAGCTCGGCGAGTCCGCCCAGGACCTCGCCCTGCGCAGCGTCGGCGTCGCCGCCGAGTACGCCGTCAAGGCCCGCGAGACCTACGAGCGGGTCGCCGAGCACGGCGAGCAGGCCGTGAAGACCTGGCGCGGCGAGGCCGCCGAGGAGATCGAGGACCTGGCGATCGCGGTCGAGGGCAAGCCCGAGCCGGTCGAGGTCAAGGACGACCAGCCGAAGCCGGCCGCGGCGAAGGCCGAGCCCGCCGAGGACAGGAAGCCCGCGGCGAAGAAGGCCCCGGCCCCTCGCAAGACCACCACCACGAAGAAGGTCACCCCGCCGGCCAAGTGACCACGGCCGACGAGACGGGTCCGGGCCGGGCACCTTTGGGGTGTCCGGCCCGTTCTATGGGTACGGTGGCGGCGTAGCAGGGATCGGGAATCATCAACGGGCGGTGGGCAGCATGCTGATGTTGGGCTTCGCGGGTTTCATGGGGATCTTGAAGATCGTTCTGATGGCCCTGGCCGCGTTCGGGCTGTTCGACGCCGCGTTCCGGCGTGAGGACGCCTTCCGCGCGGCGGACAAGCAGAACAAGGTCTTCTGGCTGATCATCCTCGGCATCGCCCTCGTCGTCAGCTACCTGTTCTCGCTCCTGTCCATCCTCCCCATCGCCGGCGCGGTGGCGAGCATCGTCTACATCGTCGACGTCCGCCCCGCCCTCCAGCAGACGGGCGGCGGACGCGGCTGGGGCCGCCGCCGGGGCGGAAGCAGCAGCGACGGCCCGTACGGCCCGTACAACGGGGGTCGCTGACAGAGCGCCTCCGGCAGCGGCTCACAGGCTCCGGTCCAGCAGAACCACCGCGACGTCGTCGGTCAGCTCACCTCCGTTGAGGTCCCGGACCTCGCTCACCGCGGCCCGGAGCAACTCCTCGCCCCGCAGCCCCTCGGACAGCTGCCGGCGGATCATCCGCACCATACCGTCCTGGCCGAGCCGCTCCCCGCCCTCGCCGACCCGGCCCTCGATCAGCCCGTCGGTGTAGAGCATCAGGCTCCACTCGGCCCCCAGCTCGACCTGCATCCGCGGCCAGCGGGCGCCGGGCAGCAGCCCCAGGGCGGGGCCGTTGTTCTCGTAGGGGAGCAGCCGCGCCGGCCGGCCGGGCCGGGCGATCAGCGGGGCCGGATGGCCGGCCAGGCACAGGCCGGCCCGGCGGCCGTCGGGCGCGATGTCCACCGTGCACAGCGTCGCGAAGATCTCCTCGTCGGCACGCTCGTGCTCCAGCACCTGCTGGAGGGTGTTCAGCAGCTCGTCCCCGCACAGCCCGGCCAGGGTCAGCGCCCGCCAGGCGATGCGCAGCTCCACGCCGAGCGCGGCCTCGTCCGGGCCGTGCCCGCAGACGTCGCCGATCATGGCGTGCACGGTGCCGTCGGGGGTGCGGACGGCGTCGTAGAAGTCACCGCCGAGCAGTGCCCGGGACCGGCCGGGGCGGTAGCGGGCGGCGAAGCGCAGCGCGGAGCCCTCCAGCAGCGGCGTGGGCAGCAGCCCGCGCTCCAGCCGGCGGTTCTCCTGGGCGCGCAGCTTGCCCTCGGCGAGCCGTCGCTCGGCGGTGTCGGATCGCTTCCGCTCCACCGCGTACCGGATGGCGCGGCTGAGCAGCCGGCCGTCCAGCTCGTCCCGGAAGAGGTAGTCCTGGGCGCCGACGCGCACGGCCTCGGCGCCGCGCTCGGCGTCGCCGGAGGCGGTCAGCGCGAGCACGGCGTGCCGGGGCGCGAGCTGGAGGACGTGCCTGAGCACGGCCAGCTCGTCGTCGGTGTCGCTGCCGCCCGGCGCCGGGAGCGCCAGGTCCAGCAGGATGCAGTGGACGTCGTCGGTGAGCAGCCGCTCGGCCTCGGTGAGGTTGCGGGCGGTGCGGACGCGGATCGGCTTGCCTGCCGAGTCCAGCAGGTCGGGCACGATCGGCGAGCCGGCCGGATCGTCCTCGATCAGCAGCAGGGTGAGAGTGGCGCCGGTGCCGTGCACGGCCGTGGCGTCGCGGTGGGCCTCTTCCTTGAGGGGGCCGCCGACTGCGCGTGCGGCCTGCGCCTGACCACTCTCCACGGCCGGGATCGCTCTCTGCCGCGGTACGGGTACGGGCATTGTCCTGGGTTCCTTCCCTCCCCCCGAGGGCACGGCGGCGTCGAGGGGTCTCGACCCACCGACCGGGACCATAGCGGCTGTCACCGCCCCGATGGAATGGTGTGAGCCGCGTCGCTCCGGGGCCCGCCACTGTCATATGCCGCGTTCCGTACCGCAGTTGGACACGGTGGCGGCCCGGAGGGGATGACGAAGCTCACGTCCTGGGGCGGTTTGGGCGGAGATTGGGCGTGCGGTGGGTCACATGACGTATGTCACCGGGCACATGGCCCGCGCCGGACCGCGCGGGCGGCCGGTCACGCGTCCGGTCGTACGACCCCCAGGATCGGCATCGAGCCCGCGCCCGTGATCGTCACCGTCCGCCCGGGGCGCGGGGCGTGGATGATCGCGCCGTCGCCGATGTACATCCCGACATGGCTGGCGTCGTCGAAGTAGATGATGAGGTCGCCGGGCCGCATGTCCCGCACGTCGACGCGCTCCAGCTGCTTCCACTGCTCCTGCGAGGTGCGCGGGACCGGGTGGCCGGCCGCCGCCCAGGCCTGGGAGGTCAGGCCCGAGCAGTCGAAGGAGTCCGGCCCCTCGGCGCCCCAGACATACGGCTTGCCGAGCTGCTGGGTGGCGTACTTCACGGCCTTCTCGCCCCGCGCGGAGGCCTTTCCGTGGACGTCCTTGAGGACTCCGGTGTCCAGCCAGGCGGTCTGCGCCCTGGCCGCGGCCTCCCGCTCCAGCTGGGCGAGCCGCTCCTTCTCCTTCTTCTCCAGCCGGGACTCGAGCTTCTCGGCCGCGTCGATCTGCTTCTCGATCTTCTTCTTGGCGGCGTCCTTGGCCTTGCGGTTCGCCTCCAGCTTCTTCCAGCGGGCGGAGGCGTCGTCGGCGTACTGCTGCAACTCCTGCTGGGTGCGGGCCTTTTCCGTCATCAGCTTCTTCGCCGCCTGCTGGCCCTGGAGCACCCGGCCGGCGCCGTCCAGGAACCGGCCCGGGTCGTCGCTGAGCAGGAACCGGGCGGTGTCGGACAGGCCGCCGGTGCGGTACTGGTCGCGGGCGGCGGCGCCCGCCTGGTCCTTGAGCTTCGCCAGCTTCCGCCGGCCCTCGACGATCTTCTTCGCCAGCGCCACGATCTCGGCGGACTGCTTCTTCGCCTTCTCCTCGGCCGCGTTGTAGGCGTCGGTGGCCACGGCCGCGTCGTGGTAGAGCCTGTCGAGCTTCTCGCGGACCTCTTCAAGATCCTTGCTCGGCACGGGAGTCGCCGTCGGGGTAGGGGTCGCCGGCGGGGTGCGAGTGGGCTCGGTGGCCGCGAACGCCGTGCCGGGCGCCGACAGGACGGTCACCGCGCAGATCACCGTCAGGGCAGCCGTGAGCAGGCCGCGCTTGCCCGATCCCATACCTCTTCCCCCAAACTGATTTACCGTCAGTAACTTACGGGCTCTGAGGGATCGTGCCACGGCCGCGCGCAAAGCGACAGAGGCCGTCGGAAACCGGAATTCCCCCGCTCAGCACCGGATAAGACGATCTCCTCGCCGGTGTGACGAACGACGCACGAGGATCGTTCCGTCTCCGGTGCCCGGCGCCCCGAACGGGTGATGCCGTACCGGTGTCAGGCTCGGGGCGCCAACGCCGCCCAGGCGACCGTCACTTCGCCTTGCCGCCAGCGGACCGGGGAGTCGGTGACGGGCCAGTCGGCGGTCAGCTCCCGCACCGCGCGCAGCCAGCGCTGCCGGGCGCCGTAGGAGGCGTAGGGCGCGGCGGCGGCCCAGGCGCGGTCGAAGTCCCGGAGGAAGGCGTGCACCGGCTCGCCCGGGACATTGCGGTGGATCAGCGCCTTCGGCAGGCGCTCGGCGAGGTCGGAGGGGCGGTCCAGGGAGCCGAGCCGGGTGGCGAAGGTGACCGTGCGCGGACCCTCCGGGCCGAGCGCCACCCACACGTGCCGGCGCCCGATCTCGTCGCACGTCCCCTCGACCAGCAGCCCGCCGCACGAGCCGCCGGCCGCCGGGGCGAGCCGCGCGCGCAGCCGCTCCCACACCGCCGCGACCTCGTCCTCGTCGTACTGGCGCAGCACGTTGGCGGCCCGGATCAGCACCGGGCGCCCGTGCACCGGGACCTCGAAGCCGCCGTGCCGGAAGGTCAGGCCCTCCCGCTCGTACGGCCGGGCCGCCGCCACCCGTTCCGGTTCGATCTCGATGCCGACGACACGCGCGCGGGGCGCCGCCGCGCGGAGCCGGGTCAGCAGCTCCACGGCGGTCCAGGGGGCGGCGCCGTATCCCAGGTCGATCGCCACCGGGTCGCTCGCGCGGCGCAGCTCGGCGCCGTGCGTGGCCGCGATCCAGCGGTCCATGCGGCGCAGCCGGTTGGGGTTGGTCGTCCCGCGCGTCACCGTTCCTACGGGCCGAGTGAGTGTGCGGGCTGCCATGGATACGAGGGTAAGCGTGCGCCGCCGGGGGCTTGCGGTCGTCCGCCCGCCGCGGACGCCGACCGCATTCGAACCGTTGATCGACTTCGGGTAATGATTCGGCAAAGCCGCCTGTTCGGGAAATGGCCGGGCACCCGTCCACTGTTGGACCACCTTGGAGGGCGAGGTGGGCCCTCGTCAGGCATGCCCGCAGCAAGGAGGAACGCCAGGTGAGCCAGTACGTCAGCAGGCTCGGGCGACGCTCCCCGTCGGCCGGCACGCGGCTCCGGCTGTACCGCAGGCCCCGCCGGGTCGCCATGCTCTCCGTGCACACCTCCCCGCTCCACCAGCCCGGCACCGGAGACGCCGGCGGCATGAACGTCTACATCGTGGAGCTGGCCCAGCGGCTGGCCGCGATCAACATCGAGGTCGAGATCTTCACCCGGGCCACGACCGGCGGCCTGCCCCCCGCCGTCGAGCTGGCCCCCGGCGTCCTCGTCCGGCACGTCGACGCGGGCCCCTACGAGGGCCTGGCCAAGGAGGACCTCCCGGCCCAGCTGTGCGCCTTCACGCACGGCGTGATGCAGGCCTGGGCCGGCCACCGCCCCGGCTACTACGACCTCGTCCACTCCCACTACTGGCTCTCCGGCCACGTCGGCTGGCTCGCCGCCCAGCGCTGGGGCGTGCCCCTGGTGCACGCCATGCACACCATGGCCAAGGTCAAGAACGCCAACCTGGCCGACGGCGACACCCCCGAACCCGCCGCCCGGGTCATCGGCGAGACCCAGATCGTGGCCGCCGCCGACCGGCTGATCGCCAACACCGCCGAGGAGGCCGGCGAACTGGTCCAGCACTACGCGGCCGACCCCGCGAAGGTCGCCGTCGTACACCCCGGCGTGAACCTGGACCGCTTCCGCCCCGTCCCGAAGGACAGCTCGCCGAAGGACGGCTCGCCCGCCGGCGCGGACGGCGCCCGGGCCGCCGCCCGGGCTCGTCTCGGTCTCCCGCAGGACGCCTTGATCCCCCTCTTCGCGGGCCGCATACAGCCGCTGAAGGCGCCGGACATCCTGCTGCGTGCCGTCGCCGTCCTGCTGGACGAGCGTCCGGAGCTGCGCTCCCGCATCCTCGTCCCGGTCGTCGGCGGCCCCAGCGGCAGCGGGCTCGCCAAGCCGGAGGGGCTTCAGAAGCTCGCGGCCCGGCTGGGCATCGCGGACGTCGTACGGTTCCGCCCGCCGGTCTGCCAGGAGCAGCTGGCGGACTGGTTCCGGGCCGCGTCCGTCCTGGTCATGCCGTCGTACAGCGAGTCCTTCGGCTTGGTCGCCATCGAGGCACAGGCGTCCGGGACGCCGGTGCTCGCGGCCTCGGTCGGCGGTCTGCCGGTGGCCGTGCGGGACGGCGAGACCGGCTTCCTGGTCCAGGGCCACGATCCGGCCGACTACGCGCGCGTGCTGCGCCGGTTCGCCGATGAGCCGGCCCTCTCGGCGCGCATGGGCCGGGCCGCGGCCCGGCACGCCCAGTCCTTCGGCTGGGACGCGGCCGCCGCCGCCACCGCCGACGTCTACACGGCCGCGACCCAGTCCCACCGCCGTCGCGTACGCTCCCACCATGGGTGATGTCGAGAAGGCCGGACAGGTCCTGGAGAGCGTCCTTCGGGACGCGGAACTGGAGTGGGAGAGCCCCGAGCCCGGGAACTACGTGGTCAAGCTGCCCGGTACCCGGAAGCTGTCCACCACGGTGTCCTTCCTCGTCGGCCGCCACTCCGTCTCCCTCAACGCCTTCGTCATCCGCCACCCCGACGAGAACGAGGCGGGCGTCCACCGCTGGCTGCTGGAACGCAACCTCAAGCTGTACGGCGTCAGTTACGCCGTGGACCACCTCGGCGACGTCTACGTCACCGCCCGGCTGCCCCTCGCCGCCGTCACCCCGGACGGGGTCGACCGGCTCCTCGGCCAGGTCCTGGAGGCGGCCGACGGCGCCTTCAACACCCTGCTGGAGCTGGGGTTCGCCTCCTCGATCCGCAAGGAGTACGCCTGGCGGGTGGCGCGCGGCGAGTCCACGCGGAACCTGGAAGCGTTCATGCACCTGATCGAACGCCCGGCGGACTGACACTCGCTTTTCTTCCGTACGACCCCTTTCCCGCTCGCGGGGCGTAGTGGCATGCTCACCGCCAACGCATTCCTGAACATCGTTCATATGCATGAATACGGGAATTTGAAGGGGCGGGTGGACATGAGCAACGCGCACCTCACCAGACGGACCCTGCTCGCCGGCGCCACCGCTGTGGCCCTGGGCGCCGCGACCGGCACCGCACGGGCGACTGACGCCGCACGGGCGACCGGTGCCGCAGGGGCGGCCGAACCGCCGACTCTCTGGCGGGAGTTCAGCCGGACCCCGCTCACCCACCCGCAGATCCCGTACATCGGCCGGGCGGGCTACCGGGCCGGAGCGAGCCGCTTCGCCCGCCCCCGGGTCGTCGCCGACGTCACCGCGTACGGCGCCGTGCCCGACGGCACCACGGACTGCGCCCCCGCGATCAACCGTGCCATCGCCGCCGCCGGAAGGGCCGGCGGTGGCACGGTCACCATCCCGCCCGGCACCTACCGCATCGACGACGTCATCCGCCTCGGTGACTCGAACGTCGTCCTGCGCGGCGCCGGCAGCGGCCGTACGACCCTGTACGCGACGAAGAACCTCACCGAGCTGATCGGCGTCTACGGCTCCCGCTACGGCGGCGACAAGTCCTCCTGGTCCTGGGCGGGCGGCCTCATCTGGCTGGCACCGAAAGCCCGTTGGGCATCCCTGACCGCCGCCATCAGGGACCGGGCCTGGCCCTTCGAGGGCTGGACCGGCAACAGGCGGGACGAGTGGACGACCCTCACCACCGTCGCACCGGCGAAGCGCGGCTCGTGGACGGTCACGGTCGCCGACGCCTCCCACCTCCACCCCGGCCGGCTCGTCCTGCTCCGCCTCGCCGACGACCCCGCCCACACCCTCCTCCAGCACATGGCGGGCGACGGCCCCGGCCCGGCGGCGTACGTCTGGGACGACAAGACCAAGCTGACGTCGTACGTCCCCTACGAATGGCCCGTCCGCGTCCGCCGCGTCCACGGCGACCGCGTCACCCTGGAACGCCCCCTGCCCCTGGACATCCGTCCCGAGTGGGACCCACGCCTGACCACGCACGTCACCGAGCTGACCGGATCAGGCGTCGAAGGCCTGACCCTCGAAGCGGTGGAGACCCCGCAGTCGCCCCACCTCCTCGACAAGGGCTACAACGGCGTCGTCCTCCAGTGCGCCTACGACTGCTGGGTGGACGACGTGACGGTCCGCCACGTCGACAACGGCTTCGGCCTGGTCGCCGCCTCAGCCTGCACCCTGCGCCGTACCCGGGTCGCCGGCCGGGGCTCGCACCACCCGTACTTCTGCCGCGAGGGCTCCCACGACAACCTGATCGAGGACTTCACGATCGAGGAGCGCACGGTCCCCGCGCCCGCGAACACGCAACTGCACGGCATCAACGTCGAAGGACTCTCCTCCCACAACGTCTGGTCGCGCGGCGACATGCGGATGGGCACCTTCGACAGCCACCGCGGCCTGCCCTTCGCCAATGTCCGCACCGACATCACCGTGAACAACAACGGCCGCCACGGCGGGGACGCCAGCGCCGGCCCGCTCTTCGGCGCCCGGTTCACCCACTGGAACATCCGGGTCACCAACGGCCGGGCGGGCCTGATGAAGATCGACGGCCTTGCCCCGTACTCGGCGACCGTCGGCATCAACGAGGTCCGCGAATTCGACCAGACCGACGTCCCCGACTTCACCGGAGACCTGCACTCCCGCCTGGAGCTGTACGGCACCACGGACGCGGTACGCCCGCGCAACCTGTACGAGGCTCAGCGCGCCCTGCTCCGATAACGCCCCGGAGTGACCCCGACCAGCTTCTTGAAGTGCCGGGTGAGATGGGCCTGGTCGTAGAACCCGGCGACCGGGGCCACCTCGCCCGGCGGCACCCCGTCCAGCAGGAGCCGCCGGGCCCGCCCGACCCGCCGCGACATCAGGTACTGGTGCGGGGCGATGCCGTACGCGCCGCTGAACGCCCGGATGAGATGCGCCGGATGGGCGTGCAGCAACCGTCCGGCCTCCTCCAGCGAGACACCGTCGACGACCCGCGAGTCCAGCAACTCCCGCAACCGACGGGCCAGTACGGGACTCTCCTGCCGTCGCTCGCCCGTGGGCCGCCGCCGCAGCCGGCGGCGCAGCTGCTCCGCGACGAGGGTCAGCCTGCTCTCCGCCTCCAGCTCGTCGCCGGGCCGGGCGAGGGCGGAGTGCAACTGTCCGACGCGCAGCCGGAGCACGGGGTCCCGGAGGTCGGGGGAGTCCACGGCGGGCCCGATGAACTCCTCGCCGAGCCGGCTGCTGTCCAGATAGACGACCCGCTTGCGGAAACCCCCCGGCGTGGCCGGCGACCCGTTGTGCGGCACGTGCGGCGGCAGCAGCGACACGGTGTCGAGCGGGGTGCCGTGCTCATGCCGGTCGAGGTCGTACCGTACGGCCCCGTCGTCCACGATGAGCAGCGTCCAGGCGTCGTGGACGTGCATCGGATAGGCGTACTCGGTGAAGTGGGCGTGGAAGACCTCGGTGACGCCCGGCACCCGGGGACGCCACGCGCTCACTTCCTGCCCGACGGCCATGCAAAAAACGTACAAGACGCGGCCAGGACCCGGCCGCGAGTCTCAGTCCATGAACACTGAGCCCATCCGTTTCGACACGAAGATCGCCGTGCTGCTGCGCGAGGACCTGGAACCCTGGCAGCGCCTGAACGTGACCGCGTTCCTGGTCAGCGGCCTGGGACCGACGCTTCCCGAGGTGGTCGGCGACCCGTACGAGGACGCGGACGGCGTGTCGTACCTGCCGATGTTCCGCCAGCCGGTGCTGGTCTTCGAGGGCACCAAGGAGACCCTGAAGGCGGCGCACGGCAGGGCACTGACCCGTGCCCTGCCGTGCGCGGTGTTCACAGCGGACCTGTTCACCACGGGCAACGACCGCGACAACCGCGCGGCCGTCCGCGCCGTCCCGACCGCCGACCTGGACCTGGTGGGCCTGGCGGTGTACGGCCCGAAGAACGGAGTGGACAAGGTCCTGAAGGGCGCGCGCATGCACCCGTGAGGGGGGCACCCGTGAGGGGGGCACCCTTGAGGGGGTGCACCCGTGAGGGGGTGTTCGTCTCAGCCGAACATGCCGGGGACGTAGTCGCCGGCGGGCTGCTGGACGATGACGTTGACGCGGTTGTAGGCGTTGATCACGGCGATGAGGGCCACCAGGGCGGCGAGCTGCTCCTCGTCGTAGTGCTTGGCGGCGTTCGCCCAGACCTCGTCCGGAACCCCGCCGGCCGCGTCGGCGATCCGGGTGCCCTGCTCCACCAGCTCCAGCGCGGCCCGCTCCGCGTCGGTGAACACGGTCGCCTCACGCCAGACCGCGACCAGGTTCAGCCGGGTCTGGGTCTCCCCGGCCTCCAGGGCCTCCTTGGTGTGCATGTCGGTGCAGAACCCGCACCCGTTGATCTGGCTGGCGCGGAGCTTCACCAGCTCCTGCGTGGCAGCGGGCAGCGTGGACTCCGTGAGCGCCTTGCCGGCGGCGTTGAAGTGCTTGAACACCTTGCCGGCGACGGGGCTGGCGAAGAGGTTGAGCCGAGCGTCCATGGTGTGCTCCTGAGTGGGATGCGGCTGCTTGCACCTCATTGACGGAGGGGAGCCCGGAGATGTGACGCGGCAAAAAGTGACCCGCGTCACCACCGCTCCCGCTCCCGCTGCTGCATTGGCACCACGCCCGTCACCGGGACGTGGGACGGGCGTGGTCCCCGCCAGGACGGGCGCCGGAACCGATGTGACGATCACAGGGAGGCGACGGATCGTCCACCGTCCGTCGTTGCGCCTGCCAGGGAGACCCATTTGATGAACCACTCGACGCACCACACCCCGCACCGCCTGCTTGGCGTCGCCGCGGCGGTGGCCATGGGCGCCACGGCCCTGCTCGGGACCGGCGCCGGCACCGCCGCCGCATCGCAAAGGGCACACTGCGACCGCGCCGAACGGCCGATATGGAGCGAAGGCCCGAGCCGCAACGTCACCGCCCACGGCTGCGACATCCCGGACCAGAAACACCGCTGGTACGTCATCGACATCGACACCCTCGTCCAGCCCCGCCACAAGACGGACTACCTGGACGAGGACATCGACGGGACCAGCACCCTGCACGACAAGACGCTGCGATGCATGGGCTACACGAAGGACAAGCACGCGGTGAACTGGTTCGGCTGCGTACCGCACCTGTCCTGACCTGCCTTGATCTGAGACGCGCAGTGGAAGACGCACCCGGCGCCGGGGAACCGCGCCGGGTGCGTCCGCCGTCATGCCATGTCGTGGACACACCCAGCCCGAGATCCGCCTCCTGCCTCCCCTGGGCGGCCTCCGCCCTGTTCGGGGCCGCGATGGGCTGCGCCGCCTGGTCGCTGACCGTCTGGGCGCGCGCGTACTGCGATGCGGGATATGACGCCGGCGGACGCCTCGAACTCAACGTCTTGCTCCCTGTGGTCCTGGGAGTGGGCGCGGTGGTGGCGCTTCTGGCGCGGGCCGTCGGCCGCCGCCTGGCGCTTGCCGCGCCGAGGGCGATCCGCGCCGCACTGCCGACCGTGCTGGTGATCGTCACGACGGTGTGCCTGGCCTGGTGGTTCTTCGCGGCCCGAGGCACGCTGGACGGCTACCCCGGCGACTCGGGTCTCTGCCCGGCGTCCAACGTCCCACCGCGCTGGCCTGCCTGGATCCCGGTCTGACCAGGGACGGAGGGGGCTGTGCTCCGTGGCGGACATGCTGCGCCTCTGCGCTGGCGAACCCGTTCACCTGCGTTCATGCACCATCGGCCGACGGAGCGGCCCCTGAGCATGAGAGCCGCGTGCCGGCGGTCGAAACGACCTGCTGTTGTACTCCCGTTGCACTTTCCACCCTGTGTCGTCACGGAGAGTGGTTCGATACGTGACGGAGGGAGGTCGTCCATGGTCAGCGTGCACCAATGGACGGGACGGGAAGCAAGTGCTCTGCGTGCCGCCCTACGCATGAGCATGCGCGCTTTCGCCGAGCATCTCGGTGTCGCTCTGCGTTCAGTTGCCAAGTGGGAGAGTCTCGGCGCGGGCATCCGGCTACGGCCCGACACGCAGGCCATTCTCGATACCGCGCTTGCCCGGGCGGACTTCGCCGCACGAGCCAGGTTCGAAGCAGTGCTGTTTCCCGCGCGGAAGGACACTCGCCCCGCGGACTACGAGACCTGGACGGAGGACATCGAGCGAGCGGTCGTCTGTGTCAGCCGACAGGACTTCCCCTTTGCCACCACGCTGTTGAACCGCTGGCTGGCACGCCTCGATGCGCCCCAGTTGGACGACAAAGCCTTGTACTTGTACGGCCGTTCTCTCGCCGTACTGGGCGACCTGCGACGAGACCAAGGCGCCGTCCTCGGCCCGCTCTCCGCCCGGCGCTCCTACCTGACCGCCCGCGACATGTTCACCGAGCTGGACATCCCACGCCGAGTAGCCCAGATCGAGCTCTCCCTCGCCGTCGTACAAGAGATGTCGGGCCAGCTGGAGGCCTCCGCCCGCCAGTACCAGCTCCTTGCCGCCGACGAGCGCCTGAGTCCCCGCGACCGGGCCAGGGCACGGCTCTGGGTGGGTACGGCCCTGAGCAAGGACGGAAACAACGAGTACGCCACTCAGGTCATGACGGCCGCCACCCAGGCCTTCGAGGACCTCGGTGAGCCGGAGGACTGGTCGGTCGCCCACCAGAAGCTGGCCCTGGCCCACCGGGGTGCCGGTGACCTGGCACAGGCTTTGCAGTGCATCGACATCGCGCGCACCACCGGGACGGTCGACGCCCCGATGCAGCGGGTGCGGCTGGACACCGCCTACGAGCACATCCTTCTGTCCGATGCGGCGACCCGGAATGATGGGCTGTCCGTCCTCGATCAGGCGGCACAGGTGGCCCGCCAGTACGGTCTGAGCCACCAGCTGCGCAGCATCGAAGGCATCCGAAACAGTCAGCAAGGATGATCCAGGGAGTGCCGGTGCCGGATCACGAGCAACGTCAGATCAGCGACGAGCAGTTCCGCGACGCGGCGCTGATCTGGAACTACCACCGGCTGGGGCATGAGCGGCGCCCCTGTTCGGTGGCGATCGGGCTCGGCAGTCACGATCTGGGCGTCGCCACCACGGCCGCCGAGCTGTACCACGCCGGTCTCTTCCCGGTCGTCGTGTTCAGCGGCGGAAACAGCCCCACCACCCGCGCCCGCTTCCCACACGGTGAGGCCGTCCACTACCGCGAACACGCGTTCAGCCTGGGCGTGCCGGACAAGGCGATCCTGGTCGAGCCAAAGGCCGCGAACACCGGTCAGAACATCACCTTCTCCCGCGAGCTGCTGTCCGAGGCCGGCGTGGCGGTCGAGTCACTGCTTCTGATCTCCAAGCCGTACATGGAGCGCCGCTCGTACGCGACCTGCCGCAAGCTGTGGCCCGAGGTCGACGTCGTATGTGCCTCCGAGCCGCTGGAGCTGGACGACTACATCAAGTCCATCGGTGACGAGAAGCTTGTGATCGACATGCTCGTCGGCGACCTGCAACGGGTGATCGAGTACCCGGCCCTCGGCTTCGCGATCGAGCAGGAAGTACCGGAGGACGTCAACGACGCCTACGGGCGTCTGTTGCGAGCCGGCTTCGACAGCCGCCTCATCAGCACCTGAGCTCCCGGCGGTCGTCGTTGGTCGGGAGAACCGGAGCGTGGCCGGCCTGGCCCGGTCGGCTCGCGAACCGGCGCGTGTGCGAGTGCCTCAGAGGTGTCGCTTGGCTGCTCTGACAAGTCGGCTGATGTCGTCACGGGTCCGTACCCTGGCGTCATCGAGTTCGTTTCTGTGGTCTGTCCTGGGCAGCGCCGTCACGTCTGTGAGCACGTCCTCCGCAGTCCGGCTCAACGTCTCGTCATCGGTGAGCATCTGTACCCGGAACAGCGCCTCTTGGGCGTTGGAGCGTAGGTCGTAGGCGCGGATCCGCACCATGTCCGGGTCCTCCGGCGGCGGCTGTTCGTGCTCGCAGAACCAGAGGTGGACCAGACAGCGGCGGTAGTTGACCAACGCGCCGGCATAGGCGGAGTAGGCTTCGAGTCGTTCCTGCCGGAGCTTCTCCCGGCGGGTGAACTGGTGGCTCCTGTCGGCGGTGCGCTGTTGGAACGCCAGGGTGATCCCCGAACCGAGCAGCGTCCCCAGGACGGCTATGCCGCTGGCGATGATGGTCTCCACACTCCAAGCTGATCACGCATTGGGCGAGGCGCGCAGGGGGTCTCCCCAGGTGGCGCTCAGCCTCACTGAGCCCCGCCCACCAGCGCGGCGATGTCGGCGGTGTCTTCGGACGGTGGCGCCTCGACGGTCACCGGCTGGTTGACGTCGAGGAAGATGACGGTCAAGTCGAACGGCTCCCCGCCGGTGCGGCCCCGCAGGCGGAACTGCTTGGTGTGGTTGTCGTCGTCGGTCCACAGGTCCATGGTGAGCGTGTGGTCGATGCGCAGGGCCATGAACTGGTCAAGGCTCTCGATCTGGCGCTCCCGACCAGCCTTGTCCGCGGCGGCGTCACGGGCGGCGCGTATGCCGCTACCTGTGACCGTTCCGCTGTAGTGAGTGGTCCGGGTGCCGTCGATCGCCTCTGTCCCGACCTTCCGCACGTCCTCGGAGCCGGTGAGGATCGTGGACTGCACGGCTGGGTTCCCCTCCAGCTGGCGCGGCAGCACGCCGTGGGAGTTGTTGTCCACCGCCCCACGGCCCCAGACGGCCGGGTCGGCTCTGCCCCAGCTCCTGCCGTCCGCCTTCCGGGAGGCGACCGCGCTCCCGCCGACGTACATCACCTCGTCGACGAACCGGATCTCCAGCCGGCTGCCTTTCCCCTGGCCGGCCGTGGTCATCCGCATACTCATGGCCGGCGGTTCCACGCTCATGGATGCCTCGGCCTGCAAACGGCCCTTCTCCGGCACGGTCCCGGTGATCCGGTAGTGGAGCGATGCGATGTCCTCCGAGTTCGTCGCCGCCTTCACCACGGCCAGCGGCGGCGTCACCGCGGGCTGGTGCTCATTCGCGGAATCACTCACAGATCCCTCGCCACAGGCAACGGTTCCCCCGGCGAGCAGCACGGCGGCGAACGCGGCGCTCAAGGCTCTGCGCGGTACGGAACTACGCGCTGAACCCTCCATGATTCCCCCCGAAGTCAGGTCTCCGACCCTTACCAAGGCTGGGAGCGTATCCCGGGGTTGCGTCCTGTGATTACGGCATCAAGCAGGCTGACTCCCAGCTCGGCTTCACCGTTTGGCTCCCGCAGCGGCCCAGTAGCCAGTGATTCGAGGAGCCTACGAACTGATGCCCTCGACCGGCATCGGCGACCCCCATGGGCAACCGCTCGGAGCGTGGGCCACCTCTCTGGAGAGTGGACTGAGAACAGTTCGATCGCTGACACTGTGATGGGCCGCAGCCGAAGCTCTATGCCGCCACCCGGAACGCCCGTGACTTACGCGGGCGTTCCGTCGATCGATCTGGGGGAGGGGCTCTCGGTCAACGCGCCAACCGTGCGCACGGCGCTGCTGCAACTGGCCAGGGCACACAGGCGAAACGGCCGCACCACCGAGGCCGAGCTGCTCCTGCACCTGCGGCAAAGGCTCATCCGTGACCCGAGCACCGAGCTAGATGAGATCTGAAGCTTCTGCTTCGAAGAGGCTTTGGCGCGGCTTGGTCACGATCGCCAACTATTCGCCCACAGCAGCAAGAAGCGACCCGCTCTCGCCGGCCGTACCGTGCGTGGGCCTTGAACCAGTGGAGGAACCTGCAACTCGTACTGAGTGGAGACAACGACCCGGTTCGTGGGACGCCTGATCCAATGAGCGGATGATGGGAACGAGCGGAACCTTGGGACCGTTGGAACTGTTCAACGGCCGTTGGGTGGTAGGGGACATCCGCAAGGGCCACTGGGTGGAATTCCGAAGGGACGGGCTGTACCAGCACGAGCCCGACTCGGAAGGACAGCTGATCCCGTGGTCCCGAATCATGCTGGGCATGAACCTCACCATGGGCAGCAAATACCCGGGCAGGGGGTCGAACGGCTTCGGGGGACTCCTCGGTGGCCTGCCCGGCCCCTGGCGAGGGCACGGCAGCGGCTACCTGCACATGACCCTGCGCCACCCCTACGAGAACTGGATCGCCCGCTTCGACCGGCACCCCCGCCACTATCCCGGCGCCCACCTCGTCTTCCTTCAGCTGCTGACGACGCAGGTCATCGACGCGGGGCACGCCCACTTCCTGGGTGATCCCGACTGGCTGGGCCGCGTGGTCGCGCGGTTGGCACCGCAGCGGCCTCGGGGGTGGCGCGGGATGAGGGAAGCAGTGACGCGGGCCGTGGAGGCGGAGGCGTGAGCGCTGCCTGAGTTGTGGGGCAGGGGTTGGCCGTGCCGGCTTCTACTGGACGTACCCGGTTCGGCGCTGTGCGGGCTGCCCCCGGTAGTGGTTGCGCACCCGTTTGCGCAGGTTCTGTGTGCTGGGCTGGTTCGCCATGGACCGCGGGGCGATCCCGACGTAGAGCAGCTGCCCGGCGTCCAGGTCCGGACGGGGCGACTGCTCGAAATGCCACCCGTACACCCCTGCCGCCGCCGGGGCAGGACTCGGACGCACCAGGACCTGCTGCGCCGACCACAACCGATCGGGACTGACAAGAGCGGTAGCGTCCACGAATCCTCCAGGTGCGCTACGGCTGATCACCAACTTCCTGCGCCAGAGCGCGTCCTGACAGGCAAGAGCAAGAGGCAGAAACAAGCCCCCTGCCGCGAGAAACCGCAGGCAAGGGGCCTGAGCCGCCGGGGCCCGCCACCGCCGTCAGGCCACCCTCGGAGGTGGTGGCATTCTCAGCGCTTGAAGGCGCCCTTGGCCCCCTCTTTCGCGCCTCGCATTTTGCCCCGCGCTTCGAGGGCGGTGCCCTTCACTGCGAGACCATCCTTGTGCACTGCGTGAGCCAGCGTTCGCACGGCCCTTCCTACAACCTGTTCGGCCTTTGCTTTGGCCTTCTCTCCGGCACTCATCTCAGTACCTCCACGCTCACTGACCGAGTGCCCTTGAGGGCGGGGAGGCATGTCTCCCTGCGCCCTCAGCGCACGACCTCCCGCCAGGCCATTTCCCGATTACGCGCCTGGAGCGCGGAAGGCGACCTGTCGGCGGGCGGCCTCGTCGATCTCTTCCAGCGTGAGCAGGGGAGTGGCCCGGGTCTGGAGGGCGCCGCTGGCCTTGACGGTGAGGCTGACGGCGGCCATCGACACCGGGTCGGGGAGGTCGATGATGCACACGAGGTCGTCCTCCCCGAAGGCGAAGTACATGGCCTCGACCGTCCCGCCGAGGTCGGTGACGACCCGGTCGACGGCGTCGCGGCGACCGCTGGCGCCTTCCTTGAGCAGCCCCTTCGTGCCCTCGGGCGTGTAGGTGGCCTGGATGAGGAACTTCGGCATAGGGCTGCTCCCTGACCGCTTCTTGTCCGACAGCACGAGGGCCTACCCGCTGCCACGTCCATGCCACTCAGCGAACGGCTTGATTCACTCGGAAGCTGTTCCCCTGGCCTTCCGGCTGTTGCGCCGCATTTCGCGTCACCGACCCCGCACCCGACAGCACTGTCACCCGAATGGCCCAACATGACGTGCCACCCACATGGGTGAAGATCAAGCTGATTAGTGCCCCAACCGAGGCATGCGTGAGAGGGGAACCACATGCGCATTCGACGAATCCTCGCCGCCGTCATCGCCACGACAGCCCTCGCCGGACTCGGCCTCACAGGCGCCGCCACCGCCATCGCACAGGGTGCCCCGTCCTACGTCACCCCTTCTGAGTGCAGGCAGGGCGGCGGAACGGCCGATCTGACGGACAACCTCTGCAAGGGCGGCACGCACGACGGGGAGAGGATCGACTAGACCCCGCAAGGCGCCCCGCAGCCACGCGCCGCGGGGCGCTCCCGCGCGAGCGTAGCCGGGAGAGTCGCAGGGACTGTGCCGAGCCGTCGGGCACGCCAGGTCCGAGTCGGCCCGGCAGCACGCAGCCGGGAGCGAACCCGGAAGGCTCTCGGGCAGGCTCTCCGCCCGCAAGATCACACGGGCTGGGTCTTGCCGGGGATCTTGATGACCTGCGTTTTGCCTGCTCACCGGCTATGGACTCGTGCGCCTGGTGGTCGTCGTTTGTCGTCCTTGGCCACTGCCGAGCGGCCTCGGACGGCCCGGAGACGGCCCAGCCGGGGCCCCTCGGGCTTCGTCATCTCGCGTTGTCAGTGGGGGCGGCTACTGTGCACCCGCCAACGAGGGCCACACCCTGGGGAGGGGCTTTGGGAGCCAAGACGGGCTTTCTGGTGTACGCCGACGGCGACGTACCGGGGCTGCTGCGAGAAGCGGGCCCAGCGGACCTCGCACGCACGGCCAGCATGATGCGGCTGCTCTACCCGGGCTGGGAGACAGAGGAGAGCGAGGGCTCGACTCTCTGGGACGGCGTATACCCCCCGGAGGGGACGGCGTACGCGGCGAGCTGGCCCGGCCTCGAGGTCATCGGCGACCAGAGGGTGATGATCGACTTTCCTTCCCAGCTCCCGGAACACCTCGTGGCGGCGAGCATCGGCCGGCGGCTTGTGCTGCACGCCATGCACAGCGTCGTGGACTGGCTCGCGTTCGCCGTGTGGGAGGACGGCCGACTCGTCCGCTCTCTGAGCCTGTCCCCGGACAGCGGCATCATCGAGAACATCGGCGAACCACTCTCCTTCGAGCTGCCGTACTGGGCCGGACACCGCCCGGCCGACGTCATGCCTTGGCCGGACGAGGACGAAGAGCCGTACCCACTGCCGTTCCACCCCCTGGAACTGGGCGAAGACGCACTGCGCGCGCTCTGCGGCTTCGTACTGGAGGGCCGCCCCGACCCGGACGACATCGAACCGGACAGCATCCGACTGCACGGCTTCCGGGTCCGGGACCCGCACGGCCCTGATTCCGCGGAGCGGGAAGCGGCGTTGCAAAGGGCCATGGAAGCCATGGGCCCACCGCGCTTCTTCTCTCTTGGCCCTGACGGCTCACTCATCGAGCGCGACGGCCTCTAGCTCGGGACTCCTTCGTCCCGAAGCAACTTGGGTGGGGGCGCTGCCTAGGGCTGGGCGGTGCTGACCCCGTAGGACGCGCTCTCGCAGATCGACAGCGAGCGCGCCCAGGAACTCTTGACGTACCTGGCGGCCGATGACCTGGTATTCCCGGGCTCAAGACGCCGTGACCGCACCCACGCTCGAAGAACGGCGGAACGTGTCGTGCGCCTGCTGGGCTACGAGGCGGTCTGGTACACGAACATCAGCGACCTCTCGCCCCGAGTACGGGCATGGAACCCGGTAACCCGGCGTACCCCCAAGAGCGAACCCGCAAGGCCGTAGCCGCTGTCTTCGCCGCCACCGAAACGAAGCGACATGACGGTTGAGGGCTCGTACGCTCCGGACCGGGGAAGGGCGGGGAGAGCAATGGCAGACGAGTACCTCTTGCTGATGTGCGACGACGTGCCTCATGACGTGGTGCTCACCGATCCTGGTGTCCGCGTGGTGGACGTCGTCCCGATCGTGCGTCGGCTGACGGGGCTGAGCCTCTGGCGTAGCAAGGTTCTGGCGACGCGGGTTCCCGCCGTCATTCTCGCCGGCGTGCCCCAGGAAGACGCGGCGGCAGCCGTCTCGGCCCTCCGCGATGTGGGAGCCCAGGCAGAGGCGAGAGAACAGTCGGAGCCGGACTTCCTGAAGCACTGAGCACGGCCCGATCAACCGGCTGACGGCCCAGAAACGGCCCAGGGCGAGAGAAAAGCCCCCTCCCAGCGGAGAAACCGCAGGCAGGGGACTTCTTCGGCTCTGCTTACTTCTTCTTGCCCTGGTTCTTGACCGCCTCGATCGCCGCCGCCGCCGCGTCGGGGTCCAGGTACTTGCCGCCGGGGGTGACCGGCTTGAAGTCGGTGTCCAGGTCGTAGGCGAGGGGGATGCCCGTCGGGATGTTCAGGCCCGCGATGTCCGCGTCGGAGATGCCGTCCAGGTGCTTGACCAGGGCGCGCAGGCTGTTGCCGTGGGCGGCGATCAGGACCGTGCGGCCGGTCAGCAGGTCGGGGACGATGGCGTCGTACCAGTACGGGAGCATCCGGATGACGACGTCCTTGAGGCACTCCGTGCGCGGGCGCAGCTCCGGCGGGATCGTCGCGTAGCGCGCGTCGTGGGCCTGGGAGAACTCCGAGTCGTCGGAGAGCGGCGGGGGCGGGGTGTCGTACGAGCGGCGCCAGAGCATGAACTGCTCCTCGCCGAACTCGGCCAGCGTCGCCGCCTTGTCCTTGCCCTGGAGGGCGCCGTAGTGGCGCTCGTTCAGGCGCCACGAGCGGTGGACGGGGATCCAGTGGCGGTCCGCGGCCTCCAGCGCCAGCTGGGCCGTGCGGATCGCGCGCTTCTGGAGGGACGTGTGGACCACGTCGGGCAGGAGATCGGCGTCCTTCAGAAGCTCGCCACCGCGGACTGCCTCCTTCTCGCCCTTCTCGTTCAGGTTGACGTCCACCCAGCCGGTGAACAGGTTCTTCGCGTTCCACTCGCTCTCGCCGTGGCGGAGGAGGATCAGCTTGTACGGTGCGTCGGCCATGGCCTTGAGCCTACCTAAGGGGGATGGGGGCCGCGCCGGCCGCGGGGGCCGTAGCACGCCGGTCCGTGAGCGGGGTGTGGGCTCGGTCTCGGGCGCGCTAAGTCCGGGTTAATTCTCGTACAACCATTCGCCACATTCCTGTGTCTGGTTAACGCCAGGAAGGTTGACAGGTCAGGAAGAGGAGCACAGAACGTGACCGTGCGTTCCTTTGCGCGGCGGATACGACCGCGGGTCGAGCGGAAGGCCGCCGAGCGGGTCTGGCAGCTGCGCACCATGCGGCGGCGCCGCAAGGCGGCGGTCACGGATCCGGTGCTGCGTCCGGTCGTGGTGCGGGGCCAGCAGTTCTACGGCCGGGTCGTGGACCGGTTCAGCGCCGTCGAGGCCGCCGCGGCCAATCTTGATCTTGTGGTCGGCGCGCTGGAGCAGGAGGGCATCGCCTATTTCCTGGTGTCCTCCCGGGCCCGTTACACGGTCGGCGTGAACGCCGTGGACCGTGCGAGGTTCCTCGCCGCCCTGGAGGCGCGGAACGCGGGTACGGCCGTGTTCATCGGCCGGCCGCTGCCCGGCGGCCAGCTCAAGCACCCGGCCCTGTTCCTGGACGGCGTCCTGCCCGCCGCACTGCGTACGGCCCCCGTACTGCGCGTCGGCGAGAACCACCTCGGCCCCGCCGGCCAGCTGCTCGCCGGGCCGGAGCTGGCCTGTGACGTCGAGTTCTGGGAGGACGGCGCGGAGCTGCTCGCCTCCCCCGACGGGCCCCGGCGACTGGCCAAGGTGCAGCCGCAGGCGTCCGAAGACGTCTTCGCCGAGTCGCTCATCACGCCCCGTAACAACGGGGTGACGGATGTGCTGCCGGTGAGCGAGCAGAAGCCGGTCACCGTGCGGGTCGGCGAGCGGCAGCTGCCCAGCTTCGCCCCGCTCACCCTGCCCACCGTGAACCAGGTGACCTTCCCCGTCGACGTCGTCTACACCTGGGTGGACGGCGAGGAGCCGGCGATGCGGGCCAAGCGGGCCCGGTACCAGGAGAACGGCATCGCCGAGATCCTGGACAAGGAGACCAACGCCTCCCGCTACACCAGCCACGACGAGCTGAAGTACTCGCTGCGCTCGCTCGCGATGTACGCCGACTTCGTCCGGCACATCTACATCGTGACCGACGGCCAGAAGCCGCACTGGCTGGACGACAGCGCCCCCGGGATCACGGTCGTCGACCACCGCGACATCTTCCCGGCCGACGTGCTGCCCGTCTTCAACTCGCACGCGATCGAGACCCGGCTGCACCACATACCCGGCCTGTCCGAGCACTACCTCTACTTCAACGACGACGTCTTCGTCGGCCGCCGGGTCACCCCGGAGCACTTCTTCTTCGGCAGCGGTCTGATGAAGATCCCGGTGTCGCCGCTCAAGATCGGCGTCGGCAAGCCGCACGCCGAGGAGACCGCCACCAACTCGGCCAGCAAGAACGTACGGCGGCTGCTGCTGGAGAAGTTCGGGCGGATGACCACGAACAACTTCATGCACACCCCGCTGCCGCAGCAGCGCGGCACGTTGCAGGCGCTGGAGGAGCTGTTCCAGGAGGACGTCCGGCGTACCACCGCGTCCCGGTTCCGCTCGCCGCAGGACATCGCCATGACGGCGCCGCTGCTCTACCAGTACGCGCTGATGACCGGCCACGGCGTCCCCGGCAAGTTCAGCTTCCGGTACGTCAACATCAGCCGGCCGGACGCCGAGCGGCGCCTGGCCGACCTGCGGCGCAACCGCCGCTTCGACTTCTTCTGCCTCAACGACGTCGACGTGCCGCCGGAGGAGCGGGAGCAGGTCAGCGTGCGGATGCACGAGTTCCTGGAGAACTACTTCCCCTTCCCGAGCCCCTTCGAGAAGCAGAGCTGACGGGTCGCGGCCATGGCCATCGGCATCCGTCACCGCCCCGCGTCGCCGCCGCCCGGACTGCGGGTCGTCCGGGACCTCCTGCTGCGTCTGCGGCTGTGGCTCGCGGCCCGGCTCTGGGCGCTGCGCGCCGCCCCGGCCCGCCGCCGGCTGCGCGCCGCCGTCCCGGGACTGCGCCGGGTCGCCTGCGGACCGGTACGGCTGTACGGGCGTACGGTCGCCGCGTACACCGCCGCGAATGCCGCCGCCGCCGACCTGGAGCAGGTGGGCGCCCTGCTGGAGGCGGCCGGCGTCCCGTACTTCCTGGTCCCGGCCGAGCCGGGGCCCGGGGTGCCGCGGCCGGTGGTCGGGGTGGAGGAGTCGTACCGTGGCGCGGTCCTCGCCCGGGCCCGGCAGCACTTCGCCGGCAGCGCCGGGTACGTCGGTGCGGTGGGCGCGGACGGCGCGGTGACGAGCGCGGTGCTGTGGGCCGACGGCAGGCTGCCGCGGGCGCTGCGCGGTGCCCCCGTACTGCGGACCGGCGTGATCCGGCTGGGGCCCGGCGGGCAGGTGCTCGGCGGGCTGGAGGCGGGCTGCGACATCGAGTTCTGGCGGTACGGGCGCGAGCTGGGCGAGGACCCCGCGCATCTGACGGTGCCCGGCACGAGGCTCCAGGACGACTTCGGCCCCGCCCTGGTCGCCCCCCGCCGCAACGCCGTCTCGGAGGTGCTGCCGGCGCCGGCTTGGGAACCGGCCGGGGTGGCGGGGGAGCCTCTGACGGCGATCCCGGGCCGG
>NZ_JBVHWM010000014.1:79627-91569 GCF_055564375.1 Streptomyces sp. NPDC029138 | reverse complement strand
GGGAGCCGTTCACGTCGGCGGGCCAGCAGCCCCTTGCCGCGATGCCGGGGCTGCAGCCGCCCGCGTCAGCAACACAGCAGCCGTTCGTGTCGGCCGCAGAGCAGCCGCCCGCGTCAGCAGCACAGCAGCCGCTCACCCCTGCGGGCCGGGAGCCGTTCACGTCGGCGGGCCAGCAGCCCCTTGCCGCGATGCCGGGGCTGCAGCCGCCCGCGTCAGCAACACAGCAGCCGTTCGTGTCGGCCGTACAGCAGCCGCCCGCGTCAGCAGCACAGCAGCCGCTCACCCCTGCGGGCCAGCAGCCGCTTACGTCGGCGGGCCAGCAGCCCCTCGCCGCGATGCCGGGGCAGCAACCGCTCACCCCTGCCGCACAGCAACCGCTCACCCCTCCCGAGCAGCAACCGCCCGCGTCGGCGACCCCGCATTCCGCCGTTGTCGACGGGATGCGGTCGGCCATGGTCGCCGGGTCCCGGGCGGGCATGGTTGCCGGTTCCCGGCGCCCCCTGCCGACCTTCGCGGCGTTCGCCGAGCCCGGTATCGATCAGGTGTGCTTCCCCGTCGACGCCGTGTACACGTGGGTGGACGGGGACGACCCGGCGATGGCCGTGAAGCGCCGGGCCCATCAGGCGCTGTCCGACAACGTCATCGCCCCGCGCGAGACGGGCGCCTCCCGCTACACCAGCCATGACGAGCTGAAGTACGCGCTGCGGTCGCTGGAGATGTACGCCGGTTTCATCCGGAACGTCTACCTCGTGACCGACTCGCAGACACCGGCCTGGCTGAACCCGGACGCGGCGGGCCTGACCGTGGTCGACCACCGGGACATCCTCCCGGCCGACGCGCTGCCCGTCTTCAACTCGCACGCGATCGAGAGCCGGCTGCACCACATACCCGGCCTGTCGGAGCACTACCTCTACTTCAACGACGACGTCTTCATCAACCGCCCGGTGCGCGCCGAGAACTTCTTCCACGGCAACGGCATCGCCCGCATCCCGCTGTCCCCGCTGAAGCTCGGGGTCGGCGCCCCGCACCCGCTGGAGCCGGCGCCGAACTCCGCCGGGAAGAACGCCCGCGAGGTGATCCGGCGCTTCCACGGCAGATACGTCACGCACAAGTCGCTGCACACCCCGCACCCTCAACTGATGTCGGTCATGCGGGAGATGGAGAGCCTCGGCATCGAGGAGCTGGAGCGGACGTCGTACTCGCGCTTCCGGTCCACCACCGACGTCGCGCCGGCGTCCACGCTTCACCACCACTGGGCCATCGCGACGGGCCGGGGGATACCGGCCGACTACAGCTTCCGGTACGTCCAGTTGGGCACGCCGGACATGCGGCGGCGGCTGGCGCGGCTCGCGGCCGGCGAGGACGTGGACTTCTTCTGCCTGAACGACGTGGACACCGACCCGGCGGACCGCGCGGCGGCGCAGACGGCCATCCGTGCCTTCCTGGAGCGGAAGTATCCGTTCCCGAGCCGCTTCGAGCGGACGGCACGGGCCGCGTCGTATCCCTCCGCCCCCTCCGCGCCACCGGCCACCCCTCCGGCCGCACCGCGCGGAGCGCGCCGGCGGCGTCCGGTCGCGGCTCGATTGACGCGCCCCGCTAATTGAGTGGCGTGTCCGAGCCCCCCACTCGTAAGTTGTGCTCACCGCTTGAGCCGCTTACAGACCCGGGGGATTCTCGATGCCACCAGCCCGTGTGAGACGTGCCGTCCACGAATCCGTCTCCGGGCTCCCCCGGGAGTTCTGGTGGCTGTGGACGAGCACCCTCGTCAACCGGCTGGGCGCCTTCGTGGCCACGTTCATGGCCCTGTACCTCACGCTCGACCGCGGCTACTCCGCCTCGTACGCCGGTCTCGTCGCCTCCCTGCACGGGCTCGGCGGGGTCGTCTCCTCGCTGGGCGGCGGGGTGATGGCCGACCGGCTCGGCCGGCGGCCCACGCTGCTCATCGCGCAGACCGCCACCGCCGCCTCCGTCGCGCTGCTCGGCTTCATGACCGACCCGGTCGCCATCGCCGCCGTCGCCTTCCTCGTCGGCATGGCCTCCAACGCCTCACGGCCGGCCGTGCAGGCGATGATGGCCGACATCGTCCGCCCCGAGGACCGGGTGCGGGCCTTCTCCCTCAACTACTGGGCGATCAACCTGGGCTTCGCCGTCTCCTCCATGGCCGCCGGGTTCATCGCCGAGTTCAGCTATCTCGCCGGGTTCCTGATCGAGGCCGGGATGACCCTGGCCTGCGCGGTCGTCGTCTTCGCCAGGGTGCCGGAGTCACGGCCGAAGACCACGGCCAAGCAGGCGCAGGACAGCGTCAGCCTGGGCACGGTGCTGCGGGACGGGCGGTACATGGCCGTCGTAGGGCTGTCCTTCCTCGTCGCGCTGGTCTTCCAGCAGGGCTCGGTCGGACTGCCGGTGGCCATGGGGCGGGCCGGGTTCTCCCCGGCCGACTACGGCCTCGCCATCGCCGTCAACGGCATCCTGATCGTCGCCCTCCAGATCCCCGTCACCCGGTTCATCGAGCACCGCGACCCGCGCACCCTCCTGGTCGTCTCCTCGCTCCTCGCCGGATACGGCTTCGGGCTCACCGCGTTCGCCGGCTCGGTCGGCGTCTTCATGGTCACCGTGTGCGTGTGGACCCTGGCCGAGATCGTCAACGCCCCGACCCAGACCGGCCTCGTCGTCAGCCTCTCCCCGGTCCACGGCCGCGGGCGCTACCAGGGCATGTACACCCTCTCCTGGTCCGCCGCCGCCCTGATCGCGCCCCTGATGTCGGGCATGGTCATCGACCACCTCGGGGCGGGGTGGCTGTGGGGGACGTGCGCGGTGGTGGGTACGGCGGCCGGCCTCGGCTACGCCGTCCTGATGCGCCGCCTGCCCCCGGAACAGCCGGCCCCGGCCAGGGCGCGGGCGGACGCCGGGACCGAGGTCCGTACGGCCTAGGGCCTCTCCTCCGCCTTGCGATGCACGGCGCCAGACCCCGCTCCCTGATCCGGCCTGATCCAAACGAAAGACCCTAGCCGGCCGTTGCTCGTACAGCCCTCACAGGGCCGGAAGGAAGCCGCCGTGGGCCGCACCCGAGGAGAGCAGGGCGGGCCAGTCGAGGGTCTCGGGCAGCCGGTCCAGGGACATGACGACCGCTCCGCCCGCCCGCTCGGCGTCCGCGCACCAGTCGGCCATGTCGCCGGGCCCGCTCTCGGTGACCACCGGGGCGGCGAGGACGGGGACGACGAGGCCGTGATCACCGGGTCCGTCCACGACACACAGGGTGAGCCGGGGCGCGATGCTCCACCCCTCGCACACCGGCACCGCCCCGTCGGGCGCGGCCAGCACCGGCAGCGCGTCATGCACCGGCGCCCCGGCCAGCAACAGCACGGGCGTGGCCCCGCGGACGAACAGGGTCTTCTCAGGATTCAGCAGCACGGGACCCACTCTCGCAGGACCGGTACGCGGGCCTGGGACGGGGGCGGCCTCGGGGCACGTGGTACGGCGGCAGAAACGCGCAGTTACTTGGCCCTTCCTGGGAACTCGGCAAGCGGATGCCGGTGGATCATGCCGGTGCCAGACTGCCGTGGCGGGGGTGATGAACATGCCGCCCGAGAAGTCCGGGTCGTCCACGGGTGGCGCCGGGCCGCCCGACGCCGAGGTGCGGCTGCGGGTCAGCGAGACGCTGGCCGCCGCCGCGCGGGGTGCCGACGAGCCGCATGCGGTGCCCGGCGCGCTGTGCGCGGCGTGCGTACGGCTGCTGCCGGTCACCGGTTCCTCGGTGTCGATCTCCGGGGGCAAGGGCGTCCGCGTGACCTGGTGCGCCAGCGACCGGGTCGCCGCCCGGCTGGCGGAGTTGCAGTACACGGTGGGCGAGGGGCCCTGCCAGACCGCCCTCGACCAGGGCGCCCCCGTCCTCGCCGCCGACCTCACCCGGGGCCCCGACGTCCGCCGCTGGCCGATCTTCGCGCACGAGGCGGTGGGGCTCGGCGTCCGCGCGGTGTTCTCACTGCCGCTCGGCGTCAGCGGCGCCGCCATCGGCACCCTCGATCTGTACAGCGAACAGGCGGGCGGGCTCGCGGAGCCCGATCTGCGGGTCGCGCTGTGGGTGCGGGACGCGGTCACCCTGGCGCTGATGAACCTCCGGGCGGGCCGCCATGGCGGCGCCGCTGGGGACACCGACGAGGACGCCGAGGGCGAGGTGGCGTCCTGGGTGGCGGCCTCCGAGGCCGGCCACACCGAGGTCCACCAGGCGGTCGGCATGGTGATGGTGCAGCTGGACGTGGACCCCGAGCAGGCCCTGGACCGGCTGCGGGCCCGCGCGTACGCCGACGGCCGCACGGTCAGCCAGGTGGCCCGGGAGGTCCTCACCCGCCGGCTGACCTTCCGGCCGGAGGCGAACGGTGTCCGCTGAGGCGGTAGGCGTCCGCTGAGGCGGTAGGAGCGCCGCCCTCATACCTCCAGCGGCACCGGATGCACCTCGTCCGCCCGGTGGCCGGCGCGCTCGTGGATGCGCTGGACCGCCTCCGCCGAGGGCGCCTCGGAGAGGCAGTAGACGATGCCGGACTCCGGGTCCGCCCAGGAGCGCTCGAAGTGCACCGACTCGTCCCCCTCGATGGCGAGGTCGGCCCGGTGCGCCTCCATCAGCTTGTCGGCCGTGATGCCCTTCATGCCGTGATGTACGTCCATGAACTTCGCCATGCCCGACACCTCCTCTTCCCGCCGGTTGGCCTTCCCCACCCGCTCCTTCCATGCTGCGCCCGGGGGGAGCGAGGGGCATCCGGTACGGCGGGGGCCGGTGTGAACCGCGTTCACACCGGCCCGGACATGCCGTTCAGCCGCACTGGCAGGGGTTGCCCGACTGGCAGCCGCAGCCGCAGCCGGAGCCGCAGCCGCACGCGCCGAACAGCGGAAGGCTCCTGATCTCGGCGGGCTGCTCGGTCTCGCGTTCCTGCGTCGGGTCGGGCGTGGTGCTGGGGGATTCGGCCATGGGTCCCTCCTAGACCTTGGGCAGGGTGCCCTCGCCCATTTCATGCCCGTTCCGCCGGGCGCATCAACGGCGCACGGAGGCGTTCACGGACCCGGCCGCCCCACCCCGGCCGGTCCCACCCGGCCCGTGACGGCCCGCGCGACCCTGGCGACCCCGGCTCGCCCCGGAGGGGTCAAGCCCCCTCGGTGCCCGTCACCGGCTGGATGTCCGACTGCAACTCGTCCGCGTGCTCCCCGGTGACCAGGAACACCACGCGCTTGGCGACGGCCACGGCGTGGTCGGCGTACCGCTCGTAGTACCGGCCCAGCAGCGTGACGTCCACGGCCGTCTCGATGCCGTGCTTCCAGCGCTCGTCGATCAGGTGCTGGAAGAGCGTGCGGTGCAGCAGGTCCATCTCGTCGTCGTCCTGCTCCAGCTGGAGGGCGAGGTCGACGTCCTTGGTCACGAGCACTTCGGCCGCCTTGGCCATCAGGCGCTGCGCGAGCTGGCCCATCTCCAGGACGGTGGCGTGCAGGTCGTACGGGACGGCCCGCTCCGGGAAGCGCAGCCGCGCGAGCTTCGCCACGTGCTGGGCGAGGTCGCCGGAGCGCTCCAGGTCGGCGGACATGCGCAGCGACGTGACGACGATCCGCAGGTCCGTCGCCACCGGCTGCTGCCGGGCCAGCAGGGCTATCGCCCGGGCCTCCAGGTCGTGCTGGAGTTCGTCGACCTTCTTGTCGGCCTCGATCACGCTCTCGGCCAGCTTCAGGTCGGTGTCGAGGATGGCGGTCGTGGCGCGCCCGATCGCCGATCCGACCAGCCGGGCCATCTCCACCAGTCCGTCGCCGATCGAGTCAAGTTCCTCGTGGTACGCGTCCCGCATCAGGGTTCCCTCTCATCGGTGTGCTTGGTCCCCACGCTCCCACGTTCTGCCCCGCACCCGTCCGTTTCCGCCACCCCAAATGAACCAATACTGGCTGCAAGGTGAACTCTGGGCGACGAGTGTTCGAGGTCGCACCGCGACGGCTGTGGTCATGTCGTACCCCATGCCTAACCTGGAGGCATGGACGTGAACGCGGCGGTCGCCGCAGCGGCAGCGATCGCCGGGGTGCTCACCGGTGTCATCGCCATGCTGGCGTTCCGCTGGAGCGAACGCGACCAGAAGCGACCGACCAGGACTTCCTTGCACACTGATCCCGTACTCCCGCCCGGCGTGGACACCGTACTGTCCGTGCTCCGCTCCTCGGCCGTCGTCCTCGACGAGGCGGACGCCGTCGTCAAGGCCAGCTCCGCCGCCTACGCCCTCGGGCTGGTGCGCGGCGGCAAGCTCGCCGTCGAGCCCATGCTCCAGATGGCCCGGGACACCAGACGGGACGGGGAGATACGGCAGGTCGAGCTGGACCTGCCCCGGCGCGGCACCGGACGCGGCGAGGCCCTCGCCGTCTCCGCGCGCGTGGCCCCGCTCGGCTCCCGCCTGGTCCTGCTGCTGGTCGAGGACCTGACGGAGGCCCGCCGGATCGAGGCGGTGCGCCGCGACTTCGTGGCGAACGTCAGCCATGAGCTGAAGACGCCCGTCGGCGCGCTCTCCCTGCTCTCCGAGGCCGTGATGGACGCCTCCGACGACCCCGAGGCCGTGCAGCGCTTCGCCGGCCGGATGCAGATCGAGGCGACCCGCCTGACCAACCTGGTGCAGGAGCTGATCGACCTCTCCCGGGTGCAGAACGACGACCCGCTGGAGGACGCCGAGCCCGTCCGGGTGGAAGAACTCGTCGCCGAGGCCATCGACCGCTGCCGCCACCAGGCGGGCACGAAGCAGATCACGATGGCCGCCGGAGGCACCGCTGACCTGCACGTCTGGGGCAACCGGGGGCAGCTGGCCGCCGCCCTCGGCAACCTGGTCGAGAACGCGGTCAACTACTCCCCGGCCCGCACCCGCGTCGGCATAGCCGCCCGCCGGGTCAACGCGCCCGGTGGCGACATGATCGAGCTGGCCGTGACCGACCAGGGCATCGGGATCTCGGACAAGGACAAGGAGCGCATCTTCGAGCGCTTCTACCGCGTCGACCCGGCCCGTTCCCGGCAGACCGGCGGGACCGGCCTCGGGCTCGCCATCGTCAAGCACGTGGCCGCCTCGCACGGCGGGGAGGTCACGGTCTGGAGCGCCGAAGGCCAGGGCTCCACCTTCACTCTCAGGCTGCCGGAGGCGGGCACGGCCCGCGACCGCGCACAGCAGCACCCCGACCTCGACGACGAGGCCGGCCCCACCGACTCATCCCCGTACGAATCGCTTCCCGCTCCGGAGGTCCTTCCGTGACCCGTGTGCTCGTCGTCGAGGACGAGGAGTCCTTCTCCGACGCCCTGTCGTACATGCTCCGCAAGGAGGGCTTCGAGGTCGCCGTCGCGGCGACCGGCCCCGACGGCCTGGACGAGTTCGAGCGCAACGGCGCCGACCTGGTCCTCCTCGACCTGATGCTGCCGGGCCTGCCCGGCACCGAGGTCTGCCGCCAGCTGCGCGGCCGTTCCAACGTCCCCGTGATCATGGTGACCGCGAAGGACAGCGAGATCGACAAGGTGGTCGGCCTCGAAATAGGAGCCGACGACTACGTCACCAAGCCGTTCTCCTCCCGCGAGCTGGTCGCCCGCATCCGCGCGGTGCTGCGCCGGCGCGGCGAGCCGGAGGAGGTCACCCCGGCCGCGCTGGAGGCGGGCCCGGTCCGCATGGACGTCGACCGGCACGTGGTCACCGTCGGCGGCTCCAAGGTCGACCTCCCGCTGAAGGAGTTCGACCTCCTGGAGATGCTGCTGCGCAACGCGGGCCGCGTGCTCACCCGCATGCAGCTCATCGACCGCGTCTGGGGCGCCGACTACGTGGGCGACACCAAGACCCTCGACGTCCACGTCAAGCGCCTGCGCGCCAAGATCGAACCGGACCCGGGCGCGCCGCGGTACCTCGTGACGGTGCGGGGCCTGGGCTACAAGTTCGAGCCGTAAGCCGTAAACGCCTGTACGTATGCCGAAGGGCGGCACCCCGCACGGGGTGCCGCCCTTCGGCATACGGCCGGTCAGTGGCCGGCGGCCGACGCCGACGCCGAGTCGTGCGGGGTGGCGGCCGCACCGGACGCGGTGGCCGACGGGTTCGTCTTGTGGCCGCCCTCCGGCTTGCCGCTGCCGGAAGCGGTGGCGCCGCCGGACGGGGTGACGCTGCCGGACGGGCCGGCCGGGGCACCGCCGGCGGCGGCCGGGGCGGACGGCATCTGGCTCGGGCCCCACTTGTCGAAGTAGCTGGTGGCCGGGACGACGAAGGCGCGCAGGCTCACCTTGCCGGTCTTGCTGAAGGTGAAGGTGATCTTCTGGGCGTTGCCGTCCTGGACGGCCTCACGGCCGCTGGGCAGCGTCGCGGACGCGTTGTCCTTGCCGCCGAGGATCAGTGAGCCGCCCGCCGGGACGGTCAGGCTCTGGCCCTTGGCGGGCTTCAGCTCGGCGGACGTGCCGCTGCCGTCCAGGGTGACCGACTGGAGGGTCTGGTCGGTGCGGCCCGAGTTGAACAGGGTCGCGGAGATCACCGCGGGGCCCGTCGCCCGGAGGTCGGGCTGGGTGATGACCAGGGCGTTCTGGATCTTGATGTTGCCCACGCTGGTCGCCGCGTTGTCCGGCTTGATCTCCAGGGTCTGGGCGTTGTTTCCGGCGCCGCAGGCGGCGAGCGAGGCGATCGAGAAAACGATGGCGGAGGCGGCGAGGGCGCCGCGTCGAAGGCTGCTGCTCACGGCGGCGGCAACTCCTTGAACGCGCGGGCGGCTCCCCTTATAAAGCCACCCTAAGTGTCTGTCAGCGGCCTTAGGTTACCGAGCCGTTCCCACGCCATCGCACCCGACCCTCCCCCTGACCCCGGGCTTCCCTCCGGCTGGGGGTACCTCGCGGGGCACAAGTGACTCCACGCTCACATTGCGGCGCCGCCGGTCTGTCATTCACATAACGCGACGGCGCCCCCCTCTCGGCCCCTCACAACGGCACTCGCAAAATTTCCGTGAAGGAATGCGCGACCGCCCCCGATATTGATCACGGAGGACCCCTCCGGCAGCCGTTGATCAATTCCGGATTCGTCTCACATCCGGCCATGGCCACCGAACGGAGTAGCGGAAGTCGCACGCTTGAGACCGGACAAATCGGGATGTTCCTCCACTTGGGGCGGCCTCCCGGAGCGTGTGACGTACGTGTTTCACGCCGCCCGGAGAGCCCCTCCGACCTGCGAATACCCGCTTCCGAGGAGTGCCCGCAGCACGTTCCGGTTGCTGTTGTCAAGCCCTGAGATATGCCCTGACCTGCGAAAACGCCATTCAGAAGACGCCGTATCCGTGTTACCCTGGATAGCCACGGAAGGGGTACCTGTCACATGACGTTCAAGGTTGGCGACACCGTGGTCTATCCCCATCACGGGGCCGCGCTGATCGAGGCCATCGAAACTCGCCAGATCAAAGGCGTGGACAAGACCTACTTGGTGCTGAAGGTCGCCCAGGGTGACCTGACGGTACGTGTGCCAGCGGACAATGCGGAGTTCGTCGGCGTGCGTGATGTGGTCGGTCAGGACGGGCTGGACCGGGTCTTCGAGGTGCTGCGCGCGCCGTACGCCGAGGAGCCCACGAACTGGTCCCGTCGCTACAAGGCAAACCTGGAGAAGCTCGCCTCCGGCGATGTCATCAAGGTCGCGGAAGTCGTGCGTGACCTGTGGCGTCGCGAGCGCGAGCGCGGACTGTCCGCCGGTGAGAAGCGCATGCTCGCCAAGGCCCGCCAGATCCTGGTGAGCGAGCTGGCTCTCGCGGAGAACACGAACGAGGACAAGGCCGAGGCCCTGCTCGACGAGGTGCTCGCCTCCTGACGCGCGACGGCAGCGAACCCTCGCTTCCGGCACGCTCAGCACACTGAAATGCCGCGGTGCCCGATGACACTGACCCTGTCGCCGGGCGCTGCGGCATGTTGCGTCCCCGCAGCGGGTATTCCTCGGGAAGCCTGCGGATCAACCCCCCGACACGCGATCCCCCGATAATCGATCCCCGGTCGATCCGCGATCCCCCGGTACGCGATGTGCCGGTACTCGAGGTGCCGGCCCGGGCGGATGCTCGACCAGGGTCACGGAAAGGGTCCGGTCAAGGCGTCGCGCCCGGCACTCCTCCAGGCCATACCCACCTAGGTCGAGCACACAAACCTGACAGGAACCGATGTCTGACGAATCGCGCCCCACGCCCGCGCAGGCCCCCGTCGCCGCCGTGATTCCCGCCGCCGGCCGGGGCGTGCGGCTCGGTCCGGGCGCCCCCAAGGCGCTCCGCGCGCTGAGCGGCACGCCCATGCTCATCCACGCGGTCCGCGCCCTCGCCGCGTCCCGCCATGTCTCCCTGGTGGTCGTCGTGGCCCCGCCGGACGGCGCCGCCGAGGTCAAGTCCCTGCTCGACGCGCACGCCCTGCCGGAGAGGACGGACTTCCTGGTCGTTCCCGGCGGCCGGTCCCGGCAGGAGTCGGTCCGGATCGGCCTGGACGCCCTGCCGCCGCACTACGGGATCGTCCTCGTCCATGACGCGGCCCGTCCGCTCGTCCCGGTCGACACGGTCGACGCGGTCGTAGAGGCCGTACGCGACGGCGCCCCCGCCGTGGTGCCCGCGCTGCCGCTGGCCGACACGGTCAAGGAGGTCGCGCCGGCGGCCGTGGCCGGTGACCCGGAGCCGGTCGTCGCCACCCCAGAGCGGGCCCGGCTGCGCGCCGTCCAGACCCCGCAGGGTTTCGACCGGGCGACCCTGGTCCGCGCGCACGAGAGCATCACCGAGAACGTCACCGACGACGCGAGCATGGTGGAACAGCTGGGGCTGCCGGTCGTGGTCGTCCCCGGCCACGAGGAGGCCTTCAAGGTCACCCGCCCCCTCGACCTCGTCCTCGCCGAGGCGGTCCTGGCCCGCAGGAGGCTGAACGATGGCTTCTGAGGCCGGCTTCGCGCTTCCCCGGGTCGGCGTCGGCACGGACATCCACGCCTTCGAGGAGGGCCGCGAGCTGTGGTGCGCGGGCCTGAAGTGGGAGGGCGAGGGGCCCGGTCTGGCCGGCCACTCCGACGCCGACGTCGTCGCCCATGCCGCCTGCAACGCCCTCTTCTCGGCCGCCGGGCTCGGTGACCTGGGCCAGCACTTCGGCACCGGCCGCCCCGAGTGGTCCGGCGCGTCCGGGGTCACCCTGCTCACCGAGGCCGCCCGGATCGTGCGCGCGGCGGGCTTCACCGTCGGCAACATCGCCGTCCAGGTGATCGGCCCCCACCCGAAGATCGGCAAGCGGCGCGACGAGGCCCAGAAGATCCTCTCCGAGGCGGCCGGCGCGCCGGTGTCGGTCTCCGGCGCCACGACCGACGGGCTCGGCTTCCCGGGCCGGGAGGAAGGGCTGATGGCGGTGGCCACGGCACTCGTGGTGCGCGTGAGCTGACGGCGTGGCAGGGTACCCACACGACCACCAGTGATCCCTGGACTCCGGAGGGTGCCCATGTCCGCCGTACTGTCCGACCGCCTGAAGTCCGTGCTTGACGGCAAGGTGTTCGTCGTCGTCGGCACCGTCCAGCCCGATGGCAGCCCGCAGATGTCCCCGGTCTGGGTGAAGCGCGACGGCGAGGACCTCCTGTTCTCCACGACCGTCGACCGCCGCAAGTACCGCAACCTGGAGCGCGAGCCCCGGGTGACGGTCGTCGTGGTGAACCCCGATGAGCCATACGAGTACGCCGAGATCCGCGGCACCGCCGCGACCACGACGGACGGCGGCCAGGAACTCATCAACGATCTCAGCCGCAAGTACACCGGCAAGGACTACGCGGACTTCAACCCGGCGTCGGCGCAGGACGCGGAACGGGTGGTCGTCCGGATCCGGCCGCGGAAGGTGGTCGGGCGCTTGTGACGGCGTTCGGGGGTGCCGGGCGCTTGTGACGGCGTTCGAGGCTGTCCGGTGAGGACTGCGCGGCCCGTGGGCGGAGCCCGCTGTC